>SLSL01000122.1 GCA_007130465.1 Halanaerobiaceae bacterium
CTGTAAAACTTGTAATTTGCAGCAGACCTTCAATTTATGGTAAAATAAAAGAACGGAATGTATTATAAAGAGGTGAAATCATGGCAAAAGAAGAGATTGCCAGCTTAAAAGAAAAGATAAATAAATTAAAACAGATCAACCGGAAAAAAGATGTCATAATTGATTCTACCCATGATGGTATGATAGCAATCAATTCTGAATGTCAGGTTGAACTGTTTAATCAGGCTGCTGCCAATATTCTTAAACTAAAACAGGAAGATGTAATTGGTTATGATGTGAGAGAGGTCATACCAAATACCAGACTTCATATAGTTTTAAATAATGCAGAGCCTGAATTAAATCGTTTTCAACAGGTAGATGATACTCAGATTGTTACAAATAGAGTGCCAGTAAAAAACGATAATGGAGAAATTATTGGAGCTGTAGCTGTTTTTAGAGATAAAACTGAAGTTACCAGACTTGCCGAAGAAATAACTAATTTAAAAGAGATTCAGGGAATGCTTGAAGCCATAATAAACTCTACCCAGGATGCTATCTCTGTAGTTGATGAAAACGGCATTGGAATCTTGATTAATCCAGCATATACCAGGCTTACTGGTCTAAGTGAAGAAGACGTTATCGGTAAGCCTGCTGATGTCGACATTGCTGAAGGTCAATCAATGCATTATAAAGTATTGCAGACAAAAGAGAAAGTCCAGGGAGTCAGGATGAAAGTTGGTCCTCAGCGGAAAGATGTAATTGTTGATGTAGCCCCGATTATGGTGGATGGAGAATTAAAGGGAAGCGTTGGTGTCATTAAGGACGTATCAGAAATTAAAAATTTAACTGAAGAGCTAGATCAGGCAAGGCAGATGCTCCGTCAGCTTAAGGCTCGATATAGCTTTAAAGATATAGTTGGCCGAAGCCAGACTATGCAGGCTGCAATCAATAAAGCTAGAAAAGCCTCCCAGACACCAGCAACTGTATTACTTAGAGGCGAAAGCGGAACCGGCAAAGAATTATTTGCCCATGCTATTCATAATGAAAGCAAAAGGAGCAACAAGAAATTTATCAGAGTTAATTGCAGTGCTTTAGTTGATAGCTTATTGGAAAGTGAGTTATTTGGTTATGAAGATGGGGCCTTTACAGGGGCTAAAAAAGGTGGCAAAAAAGGTGTGTTTGAAGAAGCAGATGGGGGAACAATTTTTCTTGATGAAATCGGAAAGATAAGCCCAAATTTACAGTCTAAACTTCTCAGAGTTTTACAGGAACGGGAAGTTGTTAGAGTAGGTGGAACCAGACCGATTTCAATAGATGTTAGGGTGATAGTTGCAACCAATATTAATCTAGAAAGAGCTATTCAAGAGGATCGATTTAGAGAAGATCTCTATTATCGTCTCAACGTATTCCCCCTTAATATTCCGCCATTAAGAGATAGATTGGAGGATATTAAACCACTATCTGAGCATATTATTAGAAAGTTTAATCAGGAGTATGGACGTTCAGTAAAAGGTATTACAGATTCTGCTGTTAAAGAATTACAGAAATATGATTGGCCAGGCAATGTGAGAGAATTGGAGAACATTATCAGTCAGGCTGTGATCCATTTAGCAAAAGATGAAGATTATATAGATACTGATCATCTGCCTGGATTAAATATAGAAGAACCAGTAGATATAAAAATCAAACCCAAGCAGGAAACCATTTCATTTGAAGAACATTCATTAAAAGAAATTTTAAATGAAACAGAGAAGAAATTGATTTTAAAGGCTTTAGAGGATACAGAAGGAAATAGAACAGAAGCTGCAAATCTTTTAGGAATTGCAGTCCGGAGCCTGTATTATAAGTTAGATAAATATGGGATTGACTAATAATTGAAAAAATCTGCCTGCAAAATATTGCAGTCTATGATTATAGTTGCAGGTACTTTACCACTTAATTATAAGTATTACTGATATTGATTTAATTAGATAAAAAAAATTAATAAATATAACAGTAAATATCGTTGACATAACCGCCTTTTGAAATAAATAAAGGGCGGTTTTTTTATTTAAGTATAAATCATCGATTCCTGGCATGAAAATTGCATTTATTATAGTATGGAAAGCTTATAAATAAAAGATTAAATTTCAAAAATATATTAAGGGGGTATATTAATGGAGATTTTTGAACAGATGAAAGAGCATGGCCATGAACAGGTATTATTTCTGCAGGAACAAAAGACAGATTTAAAAGCAATTATAGCCATACACAATACTGTTTTAGGTCCAGGATTAGGCGGTTGTAGAATGTGGGATTATGATAGTGAAGATGATGCTCTAAATGATGTCCTTAGGTTATCAAAAGGGATGACCTATAAAGCCGGAATTTCTGGTGAAGATTTTGGCGGAGGCAAAACAGTTATCTGGGGAGATCCTGAAACCCATAGAACTGAAGGATTGTTTAGAGCTTTAGGGCGATACATTAATTCACTAGGCGGTCGTTACAGCACAGGTACAGATGTAGGAACTATGCCAGAAGATTTTGTTATGATGAGGAAAGAAACGCCATATGTCGGTGCTCTGCCAAAAGAATATGGTGGTGGAGGAGATTCATCAATCCCAACTGCATATGGTGCTTTTGTGGGTATCAAAGCCAGTTGTAAGTATCTTTATGGCAGTGAAGATCTTAGTGATAAAAAAATTGCTGTTCAGGGATTAGGCAAAGTCGGTTACAAACTGGCCAGACAGCTTAAGGAAGCAGGAGCTGAACTAGTTGGAACAGATGTAGTTGAAGAAAATATCAATAGAGGTAAAGAATTAGGTATGGAAATAGTTGAACCTGATGAGATTTATGATGTTGATTGTGATATTTTCTCACCTAATGCTCTAGGAGCAGTTATTAATGATGATACAATTGACCGTTTTAAATGCGATATTATTTGTGGTGCAGCCAATAATGTTTTAGCTGAAAAACGTCATAGTAAAGAGTTAGAAGATAGAAACATACTATATGCCCCTGATTATCTTGTTAATGCTGGAGGCATGATTCTTGTCTGTGATGAAATGGAGCCTAGTGGCTATAGTGAAGAGCGGACAATGAAAAAGACTGAAGGTATTTATGATAAATTATTAGAAGTATTTGAAATTGCAGAAAAAGAGGGAATCACAACTGATAAAGCAGCAGATCGCTTAGTTGAAAAAAGAATTGAAACTGTTGGTACAATAGGAACTATTCATCAGGATAATTAGGATATAAGGAGGCAGATTAATGGTTGCCAGTATTAAAGATTTAATCCAAAGGGCTAGAGAAACTAAACCATTAAAACTTGCTGTAGCAGCGGCAGGAGATGCCGTTGTATTAGAAAGTGTTGCTAAAGCAGCAAGGGATGGAATAGTTGACCCCATCTTGATAGGTGATGAAGACAAGATAAAAACTGCAAGAGCTGAATTAGATAAGGATTTTGATGCTGAAGTTATAAATACAAAAGATAATAAAGAAAGTGCTGCTAAGGCTATTGAAATGATAGCTGAAGGCAAAGCTGATTTTCCTATGAAAGGTCAACTTAGCACAAAAGTAATCCTGCAGGCATTATTAAATAAAGAATATGGCCTTCGCCAGGAGGGATTATTAAGCCTGATCAGTCTAATCTATTTAGAAAAAGAAAACAGAGTAGTTTTAATGACTGACGGAGGGATGAATATTGCTCCAGATTTAAATGACAAAATTTCAATAGTTAATAATGCTGTAACAATCGCAAGATCGATTGGTATTGAAACTCCAAAAGTAGCTCCACTGGCTGCTGTTGAAAAGGTTAATGAAAAAATGCCAGCCACATTAGAAGCGGCAACGTTATCAAAAATGGCAGATAGAGGCCAGATTAAACACTGTGAAATAGATGGTCCCCTTGCTCTTGATAATGCTATTTCTAAATCAGCTGCTAAACAAAAAGGGATCGGTGGCAATGTGGCAGGAAATGCTGATATTCTCTTAGTTCCTGATATTGAAGCTGGGAATGTTTTATATAAAGCCTGGATCTTTTATGCAGAACTTTCATCAGCAAGTCTGGTTTTTGGTGCAAAGGTTCCGCTGGTATTAACTTCTAGAGCTGACAGTTCTGAAACTAAATATAACTCTATAGCACTTGGTAAAGTCGTTACTTCTGGTTTAGCAGATCTTTAATTATAAAAATTATTAGGGGGAATAAAAATGAGTAAAGTATTTGAGTTAATGGGAGAACATGATTTCGAACAGGTAGTCTTTAACTATGATGAAGAGTCTGGATTAAAGGCGATAATTTGTATTCATGATACTACATTAGGCCCTGCCCTTGGCGGAACAAGAATGTGGAATTATGATAAAGAAGAAGATGCCATTGTAGACGTTACAAGACTTGCAAGAGGTATGACTTATAAAGCCGCAGCTGCTGGATTGAATTTAGGTGGCGGTAAAGCCGTTATTATCGGTGATGCTGAAAAAGATAAGAGTGAAGAACTATGGCGTTCATTTGGTCGTTTTGTTCAGAGCTTAAATGGTCGCTATATAACTGCTGAAGATGTTAATACAACAGTTAATGATATGGCATTTGTTAATGAAGAGACAGATCATGTTACTGGTCTTCCAGGAACAAGTGGAGATCCTTCACCAGTTACTGCTTTTGGTGTCTGGAGATCTATGCTGGCCAGTTTAGAAGAAAAATATGGTTCAACAGATATTTCAGGTAAAACTGTAGCCGTTCAGGGTGTTGGTAGTGTAGGTTACTATCTCTGCAAGCATATCTCTGAGGCTGGTGGAAAATTAATTGTAACTGACATTAAAGACAGTAGAATAGAAAAAGTTAAATCAGAATTTGGTGCAGAAGCCGTTGCCCCAGATGAAATTTATGGTGTAGATGCAGAGATATTTGCCCCTACAGCACTTGGAGCAGTTATTAATGATGATACAATTCCTCAGTTTAAGTTTGATATCATTTGCGGTGGAGCCAACAACGTATTAGCAGAAGAACGTCATGGAGATATTCTAGATGAAAAAGATATTCTTTATGCTCCTGATTATGTGGCTAATGCCGGTGGACTTATTAACGTATATGATGAACTGCAGGGTTACAATAAAGAGAGAGCTCTAAGTAGGGCTGAGAAGATCTTTGATAATACAAAGAAAGTTTATGAGATTAGCAAGAGAGATAATATCCCAACTTATAAAGCAGCAGATATCATGGCTGAAGAAAGAATTGCAAAAATCGGCCGTGTTCGCAGCAATTATTTAATAAGGTAGGTAATAGAGAAATGTCTGAAAATAATATTTTAGTAATTAATCCAGGCTCAACCTCCACAAAGCTGGCCCTTTATCAGGGTCAGCAGGAGGTTATGGCCTCAACTATTGAGCATAGCCAGGAAGAATTGGCCGGTTTTGAAAAGATTACAGATCAATTAGATCTTAGAGTAAAATATATCCGAGAATTTCTCAAAGACAATTCTGTATCTATAAAAGATATAAATTCAGTAGTTGGAAGAGGCGGTCTGCTAAAACCTATTCCTGGAGGGACTTATAAAGTTAACGATAAGATGCTGGAAGATCTAAAAGCTGGGTTGCAGGGAGAACATGCCAGTAATTTAGGTGGTCTAATTGCAGACTCACTAGCTGAAGAAGCAGAGGGAAAAGCTTTTATAGTTGATCCAGTTGTAGTTGATGAATTAAAAGATCTTGCCAGGTTATCTGGTCATCCACTTTTTGAGCGAAAAAGTATCTTCCATGCTTTAAACCAGAAAGCAGTTGCCAGAAATTATGCCAGCGATATAGATAAAAATTATGATGAAATAACAGTAATAGTTGCCCATTTAGGCGGCGGAATTTCAGTTGGTCTTCATCATCAGGGTAAAGTTATAGATGTTAATAATGCTTTAGCCGGTGAAGGTCCATATTCCCCAAACCGTTCTGGCGGATTGCCAACTCTTGATCTGGCAAATTATTGTTATAATCCAGATAATAATTATAGTGATGTCAAGAAGAAATTGCTTGGTGCTGGTGGAGTAGTCGCCTATTTAAATACTAATGATATGCGTGAAGTTGAAAAAAAAGCTGCAGCTGGAGATGAAGAAGCTGATTTAATTTATTGTGGTATGGCTTATCAGACAGCTAAAGAGATAGGTTCATTAGGGCCAGTTGTAAATGGTAAGATAGATGCTATTTTATTAACTGGTGGAATAGCATACTCAGATTACTTTGTAAGTCAGGTTAAAGAACAGGTTAGTTACCTGGCACCAGTAAAGATTTATCCAGGTGAAGAAGAGATGTCAGCCCTGGCTGCCGGTGCTGAAAGAGTCTTAACCGGCCAAGAAGAAGCTAAGACTTATCAATAAAATATTTTAGACTGATTTAATTTTATTGAATAAAAGGAGGAGAATTATCTTGGTAAAAGATAAAAAAGTTGTATTTGATGAAGAACGCTGCAAAGGCTGTAAATTATGTGTAGGAGTATGTCCTGTGAATATAATTGAAATGGCAGAAGATAGAATTAACAGCCACGGCTTTCATCCAGCAGAAGTAAAAGATGAGAATCAGGATGACTGCATTAGTTGCAAGCAATGCTATCAAATGTGTCCTGATGTCTGCATAACTCTTTATAAATAAATTTTTCTAGTTTTGAAATAATTAAAGGAGGTAACTTAATGTCTGAAAAAAAGTTGATGAAAGGAAATGAGGTTGTTGGTGAAGCTGCTATAAGAGCAGGTTGTCGCTATTTCTTTGGCTATCCAATAACTCCTCAGAATGATATACCTGCCTATATGTCCCGCCGTTTACCAGAGGTTGATGGAGTATTTTTACAGGCAGAAAGTGAAGTTGCAGCAAGTAATATGGTTTATGGTGCTGCCGGTGCTGGTGCAAGAGTTTTAACATCTTCATCCAGCCCTGGTATCAGTTTAAAAGCAGAAGGTATTTCCTATATTGCCGGTGCAGAACTCCCGGCAGTAATAGTAAATATAATGAGAAGTGGCCCAGGTTTAGGCGGTATTCAGCCATCTCAGGCCGATTACTTCCAGGCTACTAAAGGAATGGCCCATGGAGATTTTCGTCTTTTAGTTTTAGCCCCATCTACAGTTCAGGAATTAGCAGACTTAACCTATCTAGCCTTTGACCTGGCAGATAAATACCGTAATCCTGTTATGGTTTTAGGTGATGGTATGCTCGGTCAGATGATGGAACCAGTAGAATTTAAAGAAATGAGAGACTTAGATGAGCTTCCTAAAAAAGAATGGGCAACAGATGGTGCTAAGGGCAGAGAAAAAAATGTAATCAATTCCCTTGGTCTGGTTGCAGAAAACCTAGAAAAGCATAACCTGAAATTAAAAGCAAAATATGACCAGATGAGAGAAGAAGAGGTAAGGTATGATGATTACAAGATGGATGACGCTGAGTTGGCCATTGTAGCCTATGGTACAACAGCCAGAATAGCTACCAGCGCCATCGACAGAGCCAGAAAAGAAGGTTATAAAGTTGGTTTAATCAGACCAATTACTTTATTCCCATATCCTGAGAATAGAATCGCTGAAGCAGCTGACCAGGTCGATGAATTTTTAGCTGTAGAGATGAGTACCGGTCAGATGGTTGAAGATGTAAAACTTGCCGTTAATGGCAAAAAGCCTGTTGAATTTTATGGTAGAACCGGCGGCGTTGTACCATCAACTGACGAGATATATGACAAGATTGTTGCTATGCGAGGTGATAAGTAATGGAAAAAATTGCAGGATATCCAGAATCCCTCGATAATCAGTCCACCCATTATTGCCCTGGTTGTACCCATGGAATAATACACAGACTGATAGCAGAGGTAATAGATGAATTAGAAATCAGAGAAGAGACAATTGGTATTGCACCTGTAGGCTGTGCTGTTCTCTGTTATGAATATTTTGATGTAGATATGCATGAAGCTTCACATGGCCGAGCACCTGCTGTTGCAACAGGTGTAAAAAGAGTTCATCCAGATAAAACTGTCTTTACCTATCAGGGTGACGGAGATTTAGCCTCAATTGGTACTGCTGAGATTGTTCATGCAGCCAACCGGGGAGAGAATATTACAACTATCTTTATCAATAATGCTATCTATGGTATGACCGGTGGACAGATGGCCCCAACAACTCTAGAAGGTCAGAAGACAACAACCAGTCCCTATGGTAGAAATATAAAAGATTCAGGTAACCCTATCAAAATGACTGAAATGCTTGCAGTTCTTGATGGCCCAGCTTATATTGCCAGAGTATCAGTTCATAATCCAAAAGAAATCAGGAAAGCTAAAAAGGCTATTAAAAAAGCATTTAGAATGCAGTTAGAGGGTAAAGGCTTTGCTTTAGTTGAAGTTCTTTCCACCTGTCCAACCAACTGGGGTATTTCACCAACAGATGGTCTAAAATGGCTGGAAGAAATGATGCTGCCTCAATATCCATTAGATGTATTTAAAGATATAGAGGAGGTGGAATAAATGAAACAGGAAATTATAATGGCTGGCTTCGGTGGCCAGGGTGTTATGTCAATCGGGCGACTCCTGGCTTATGCAGGTATGAAAGAGAGTAAAGAAGTTTCCTGGATGCCTTCATATGGCCCTGAGATGCGCGGAGGTACAGCTAACTGTACAGTAATTGTTTCAGATGAAAAGATTCCAGCTCCTGTATCCAGTCATCCTGATACAGCAATAGTTATGAACCTGCCTTCTCAGGATAAATTTGCTCCAAAAGTCAAAAAAGATGGCCATTTATTAGTCAACTCTTCTTTAATCGAGAAAGAAGTTGAGCGAGATGATATAAATATAATTAAGATTCCGGCAAATACAATTGCTGATGAACTTGGTAATACAAGAGTTGCCAACATGGTTATGTTAGGTGCCTATATTGCAGCTGTTGATATAGTAAGTCTAGATACTGTCAAAGATTCCTTAACAAATGTATTGCCTGAGAGGCGCCACAATCTAATTCCAATGAATGAAGAGGCATTAGATAGAGGTTATAATTTAGTTTAAATCATAAAGCTTAAAATTAGATAAGATTAATTAGCTGGTGTAATTCTTAATTATAGGATTGCGCCAGTTTTTTTATATATACCCAGTATTATACCAACCCAGTACCAACCCAGTACCAACCCAGTATCAACCCAGTATCAACCCAGTGTTAACCCACATCTGATCCAGTTTTCATATAATAAATATTTTTTTATGATTTAAGCAGGAATAATAGTAGATATAGATAAGTAATTAGTATACAGAGATTTATTCAAATAATTGCACAGGGAGGGGATATAAAATGAATAATCTATCTAAACTTCCAGTAGATATTTTTAAGGAATTAATCAGAATAAATAGCCCTTCCCGTCATGAAGGACTTCTGGCAGCTAGAGTTATAGAATATCTTCAAGAGGCTGGACTGGAAACACTTCAGGATAGAACCTCTAAATATATTAATAGTCAGACAGGAAATATAATCGGTATTAACCCACCCTGTGAAGATGGAATATTGTTAGTTGCTCATTTAGACAGGGTTGAACCTGGCCAAAATATAAAACTAATAAAAGAAGGCCAGTATTTAAAAAGTCAGGGCAAGACAATTCTTGGAGCCGATAATCTGGCAGGGATATCAGCAATTTTATCCTTTTTACAGATAAACAAAAACTATCTTCCTGAAGGTTTAGGAGTTTTGTTTACAGTTGCTGAAGAACTCGGCCTTTTAGGAGCTTCATTTCTGCCAGAGAGTTTTCTAGATTTATTTGATCATGCTATTGTCTTAGATGGAGAAGCCCAGGTTGGGAGTTTTTTTGTCAAAGAACCTGCAGCATGTTTCTTTTTATTTCAAATAGTCGGCCAGGAATCAAATGCAAGTAGAAGGTTAAATCTTCAGATTGCCAGGTCTACAATTAATGAAATAGGAAATCATGTCCGCTCATTTTTTATAAAAGATGGATTGCCTATTTCAGGAGCTGAAATAGATTCAATAATTATTGCTGTCCGTGGTGATAATACTAACCAGCTAATTAAAAAATGGCCAGATTTGCTTGCCCACAAAATCAAAGATATCTTACCAGATATTAAAGGAGAGATATCATTACTTCATTGTAGCCAGGGGATTGATTTACTTGAAAATAAACCTGACTGGTTCAAGAATTTAATTCACTCAACAAGAGTTGCAGGCCAGGAGCCTGAATTAATTAGATCAAATGATATTAGTGAAGCAGGTCTTATCAGTACAAGGGGGTTACCTGCTGTTAATATAGGAACTGGAGCAGAAGATTCTCATAGCACAAAAGAAAAATTAAAAACAGAAGAATTGGCCAATCAGGTTGATATTTTAACTGAATACATTATTGAAGGAGGATATTTTTAATGAGAAGATTAGAAGAGAAGATTATTTCAAGTGAACTGGCATTTAGAGGCAATCTACTGAAATTTAGAATAGACCAGGTAGAACTGCCAGATGGAAAGCAATCCAGGAGGGAGATAATAGAACATCCAGGCGGGGTAACAATTATTCCAGTATCTCCAGAAAGAAAAATAATAATGGTGAAGCAATATCGGAGTGCAGCTGACCAGGTTTTACTAGAATTACCTGCTGGCAAGTTAGATGACGGTGAAAATTTAAATGACTGTGCATTAAGAGAATTAAAAGAAGAGACTGGATACACTGCTGGTAAGATAAAAGAATTATTTACTTTTTATACAACCCCAGGTTACAGCACAGAAAATCTTCATTTATTTCTAGCAGAAGATTTAGACTATGGAAAGCAGGAGACAGAGGATGGAGAATTTATAGAAGTTGCAAAAATTTATCCTGAAAGAATCCCTGATTTAGTTTTAAGAGGAGAGATACAGGATAGTAAAACAATTGTAGGTCTGATGGTTTATTATCAACTTCTCTGTAAAAGAGAAAAAATAAATCCTTTTACTTAGAACCTATTCAATATAATTAATTTAAAAATTAATATAATTAAGTTTTAACTTGACTTTATAAAAATTAACTGTTATAATTTAATTGTATACAAACAAAGACTGATAAGTGGGTGATAATATGGCTAATAAAGTAAATAAGTTAATAGGAAAATGTCCTGTCTGCCAGGAAAATATGGAAATAGCAGAGATTAAATGTAATGATTGTGACACAACTATTAGAGGTCGCTTCTTTCTCGATAAATTTTCTAGATTGGATCCAGAGCAGCATGATTTCGTTGAAGTTTTTATCCGTTCCAGAGGTAATATTAAAGAGGTTGAAAGAGAGATGGGAATCTCATATCCGACAGTAAGAAACAAATTAGATGAAGTAATTGAAGCTCTTGGCTATCAGCCTGAAGATAGCCCGGATGATAATAAAGCAAAGAAACGGAAAGAAATCCTGGATTCACTGGAAAATGGTGAAATACATTCTCAAGAAGCAGTCGAAATGCTTAAAAATATTTAAGGAGGCGGCAGGATGACCGAGGAAAGATTAAGAATTTTAGAGATGGTAGCAGAAGGCAAGATATCTGTGGAGGAAGCAGACCAATTGATGGAGACAATGGAGCAATCTGATAATAGGTATCAGGGAAAAGCTCAAAATACCAGACCAAAAAAATCAAAAGCTTTAAAGATACTGGTTCAAGAAGGCGGCAAGGAGAAAGTCAATCTATCTATTCCCTTAAGTCTGGCCCAGGCTTTCACTGGTTTTATGCCTGAGAATACAAAGGCTAAGCTGGAAGATAAGAATATTAATATCTCTGAATTACTTGAAAATCTTGAAAATGGAAACGGTGACGGCAAATTGATTGATATAGATGAAGGTAATGAACATGTAGAGATAAGAATTGAATAGTGAAATAAATATCTATTAATCTACAGTATTAGCCTGGTTACAGACAGTTATCTGTTTGCTATCCAGGTTTTTTTATTTGCAATAAAATGTTATAATGATATGAGAAAAGGAATTAATTTATTCTGACAGTATAATTAATAGATAATGTAAATTAAAATATAATGAGGAGATGATTTTATGTCTGATATAAAGAGAACTATTATGATAGTTCTTGATAGTGTAGGCATCGGAGAATTACCAGATGCAGAGGAATACGGCGATATAGGTGCCGATACATTAGGGAATATGGCAAAAGCAGTTGGAGGTTTAGACCTGCCAAACCTGGAACAATTAGGACTTGGCAAAATTAAAGAGATTGAAGGCATGGATGCTAAAATCGAAGCCAGAGGAATTTACGGTAAGATGGCTGAAGCCTCAAAGGGTAAAGATACAACCACAGGCCACTGGGAACTGGCAGGTTTAGTTTCTAATACCCCATTCCCTAAATATCCAGATGGTTTTCCAGATGAAGTAATCGATCCATTCTTAGAAGAGACTGGATTTGATGGTATCCTGGGTAACAAACCAGCCTCAGGTACAGTGATTATCGAAGAATTAATTGATAAACATTTAGAGACTGGCAATCCGATAGTCTATACATCTGCTGATAGTGTATTTCAGGTAGCAGCCCATGAAGATGTCATTCCAATTGAAAGACTATATGAGATTTGCGAAATAGCCAGAGACATCTTAACAGGAGAGCATGGCGTAGCCAGAGTAATTGCCAGGCCATTTGTTGGAGAGCCTGGGAGCCTGGAGAGAACAGACCGGCGAAAAGATTTTTCACTGGAGCCGCCAGAGCCGACTTTATTAAATATATTAGAAGATGCAGGTCAGTATGTCATTGGAGTCGGCAAAATCATCGATATTTTTGCCGGCAGTGGTGTAACAGAATCCGACCATGTCATTGATAACATGAAAGGGGTAGATTCTACCATTGAATATATGGGTAAGGTTGAAGAAGGCCTGATTTTTACAAATCTTGTTGAAACTGATATGATCTATGGCCATCGCCGGGATGTCGATGGTTATTATCAGGCTTTAAGAGATTTTGATGAGAGGCTGCCAGAAATTCTTGCTTCTTTAAAACCGTCAGATATATTAATAATAACAGCAGATCATGGCTGTGATCCAACCTATAAAGGCACAGATCACACCAGAGAATATGTACCTTTATTAATGGTAGGCCAGAATTTGAAATCTGATACAAGATTGGAAACAAGAGACAGTTTTGCTGATTTAGCTGCAACAATTGCAGAATTACATGAAGTCGAACCAACTTTTGATGGCAAATCATTTGTAAAAGAAATCATGAATTAATTTATAAGGAGCTGATCTTTTAATGGAAATTGTAGAGAAGATAAAAAATGCAGAAAAATATATTAAGAGCAGGATAGATTTAGAGCCAGAATTTGGCCTGATCTTAGGTTCAGGTTTAGGAGTCCTGGCTGAAGAGATAGAAAATCCAACAAAGATTCCTTATAGTGAGATTCCAGGTTTCCTGGAATCAGATGTCCAAGGCCATAATAACCAGCTAGTTATCGGCACCCTTGAAGGAAGAAATGTTATAGCCCTTCAGGGCCGGTTCCATTATTATGAAGGCTATGATATGCAAGATATTACCCTGCCAGTAAGAGTTATGAATCTCCTTGGCTGCAAAGGCTTAATTGTAACCAATGCAGCTGGCGGAGCCAATCGGAATTTTGACCCAGGCGATTTCATGCTGATTAGCGACCATATCAATTTCATGGGCGATAATCCACTGATTGGCAAAAATCTCGATGAATTTGGCCCCAGGTTTCCAGATATGTCAACTGCCTATGATCCGACCTGGCAGTCAGTAGCAACTGATGTAGCTGCTGAAAACGGCATCACCTTGCGCCGTGGTGTCTATTGTGGCTGTTCAGGTCCAACTTATGAAACACCGGCTGAGATAAGGATGATGACCACTCTGGGAGCAGATGCTGTTGGTATGTCAACAGTTCCAGAGGTAATAGTTGCCAATCACCAGGGGATGCGAGTACTTGGTATTTCCTGCATAACCAACATGGCTGCTGGCATTCTGCCAAAACCCCTTGATCACAGTGAGGTAGTTGAAATTGCAGAAGAAGTCAGGCCTCAATTTATTAAACTGGTCAGGAGCCTGCTCAAGGAGCTGAATCTCTAATGAGAATGTACGATCTCATCTATAAAAAGCGAGAAGGTGAAGAATTAACTCCAGAAGAGATAGATTGGATTATCTCCGGATATACAGCCGGAGATATCCCTGATTACCAGGTCTCTGCCTGGGCTATGGCCGTTTTCTTTAAAGGCATGGAAGCCAGAGAGACAGCAAGTCTGACAGAGGCTGTGGTTAATTCTGGTGACCAGATAGATCTCAGCAGAATTTCCGGTGTAAAGGTTGATAAACACAGTACAGGTGGAGTTGGCGATACAACGACCCTGGTTTTGGCTCCTCTGGTTGCAGCTGCCGGGGTGCCAGTACCTAAAATGTCAGGCAAAGGCTTAGGTCATACCGGCGGAACAATCGATAAATTAGAATCTATTCCTGGTTTTAACTGTGAGTTAGAGACTGAAGATTTCTTTAAACAGATTGAGGAGATTGGAGCTGCTATTGTCGGTCAGACAGGCAATTTAACACCGGCAGATAAAAAACTATATGCCTTAAGAGATGTCACAGCAACAGTCGATTCAATTCCTTTAATAGCAAGTAGTATCATGGGTAAAAAACTTGCCGGAGGTGCCGATGCAATTGTTCTAGATGTTAAAACTGGCAGTGGAGCCTTTATGCAAAAACAAGAAGATGCCCGTAAATTAGCTGAACTAATGGTCAAGATAGGTTCAGAATTAGGCAGAAAGACAATGGCCTTATTAACTGATATGAGTCAGCCTTTAGGAGAGGCAGTCGGTAATGCTTTAGAGGTTAAAGAGGCAATTAAAACTCTAAAAGGAAATGGTCCTGAAGATCTTACCGAATTATCAATAAAGTTAGGTGCAGCCATGCTAGTTGCCGGCCAGTATGAATCAGATTTAGCTAAAGCAGAAAAACGCCTGAGAAAATTAATCACAAATGGCCAGGCTATATCTAAATTCAGGGATATTGTTAGAGCTCAGGGAGGCAATCCAGAGATAGTTGATAATCTTGATCTACTGCCACAGGCAAAAAATATTTATGAGCTAAAAGCAGATAAATCAGGCTATATAGAAAATGTAACAGCCAGAGAAGTAGGCTTAGTTGCAATGGCTCTTGGAGCAGGCAGAGCTAAAAAGGATGATCCTATTGACCCGGCTGTAGGTATTGAAGTTACAGCCCACAGAGGAGAAAAAATTGAAGCTGGAGATACTTTAGCCAGAGTCTATTATAATTCAGATAAAAAACCTGTAGAAGAGATTCATCGCTTAAAAGAAGCTTATACTATTAGTCCTGATAAGCCTGAAGAATTAGAGTTTATCATAGATTTAATTGAATAAAATATATAGATAAATCTTTGTTGACCAGTTAAGGAGTGAAAATAATGACAGTTTTTAATCAAGAACGCCTCCCTATCGAAATCTTCCAGATAGATCGAGAAAGAATGGTAGAGGGCTGGTACTCTGATGCCTATTTCCGAAATATTAGCAGAATCTTAAATCGACTATCTAAAGAAAGTTATACCTATAAAAATGAAGAGGGATATGAAGTCGATATTGGCGATATAGAAGTTGAGATGCAGATCTTCCCCAGGAGGAGGCCCTTTTGTATTGTTGGAGGAGTCGATGAGGCCCTGGCTATCTTAAAGACCTGTACCGGTTATATAGATAGTAAAGGTAAATTTGTTAATACCTTCGATCAATTAGAAGTTGAGGCAATGCATGATGGAGATAAAGCCTTTTATCGAGGCGATCCAGAAAATATAGAGCCTGTAATGAAGATAAGAGGCAAATACCGCCATTTTGCAATTTTAGAAACTCCAATGATAGGTTCATTAACTGAGGCATCGAGAATAGCCACCAATGTCTTTTTAGTTCTGGAGGCTGCCAAGGGAAAAGATATTCTATTCTTCCCGGCTAGATTTGCCCATTATAAACAGCAGGCAATCCACGGCTATGCCTATTCTCTTGGAGTAAAAGCATATAATGAAGAATTCGGGGCAAACAGTCATCGGTTTATTTCTACAGATGAACAGGGGGCCTGGTGGGGTGGAAAAGGAGCTGGAACTGTTAGCCATTCCTATATAGCTTCATTTTTAGGTGATACAACAGAGGCCATGCTCCAGTTCTGCCGACAGATGCCTGCAGATTTAAATAGAATAGCCCTGGTGGATTTTGATAATGATTGTGTTGGAACTACTTTAGATGTTTTAAGGAAGATGTATAAATATTATAGCTATCATAAAAAAGATGGCAATGCCAAACAGGCCCAGAAATATAAATTATTTGGTGTCAGACCAGATACAGGCTCTAATCTTAGAGATGTCTCTGTTGAACCATTAGGGGATAAAAAGCTTGATAATGGTGTTAATGCTCGCCTGGTTTTTAAATTAAGAAAAGCTATCGATGAAGCCTATAAAGACTGGGATATAGATGATGAAGACGAACTGGAGAGGGCTAAAGAATATTGCGAAAATGTTAAGATTATAGCTACAGGCGGATTTAAACCTGAAAAGATTAGCCAGTTTGAAAAGAGTCAGGTTCCAGTCGATATTTATGGTGTTGGCAGCTGGTTACTATCAAATAGTTCAGTTGAAAATACGAAAAATGATTTTACAGCAGATGTCGTCAGAGTTAAGATAAATGGAGAATGGAAAGACATGGCCAAAGAAGGCAGAGAGCCATGTTATAATGATAAATTGGTGAAAGTCGATTAGCTAAAGAGTTTTTAGTTTAACAGTCAGGAAAGGGGCATTTATATGGAGATTGTTGTCTCCCATCAGCTAACAGATTTAGATGGATTGGCAGCTATGTTTGCAGCTGCTAAAATATATCCAGAGGCCAGACCTGTCTTTGTAGGCAGGCTCCATCAGATGGTCAAGGATTTTATGGCCCTTTATCGGGATGAGATAAATGTACTTGATATTGAAGATATTGATTTAAAGCAGGTTACCAGGATAATAATCTGTGATACTTCCGAATTAGACAGGCTCGGTCCTCTAGAAGAAAATATTAACTGGGATGAGGTAGAGGTAATAGTCTATGACCATCATCCACACGATCAACTGCCCTGGGCCGATAGAGATAAAAGCCAGAAAGTTGGTTCTGCCACAACCATCTTAATTCAGGAGATAATGTCAGCTGGCATAAATATTGATGCAGTAGAGGCCACTTTATTTGCCCTGGGAATCTATGCAGACACAGGCAACTTTGCCCATTTAAATACAACAGCCGCTGATCTTGAAGCAGCGGCTTATCTACTTAAAAATGGAGCTAAAATAAAAGTCATAAATCAATTTTTACAACAGAAACTCGACAATGATCAAAAAGAAGCTTTAAGCCAATTCTTGCCATCCCGGCAGGACTTAAATTATAATGGCGTTAAATTCAGCCTCTTTACAGGAAAACTCAATAAATATGTTAGAGGCTTAAATAAAGTAGTCTCCAGAATCAAGGAATTATATCACCTACCAACAGTTTTCCTGTTGGCTGAAGCAGAAGACCAGATAGATTTAATCGGCCGTTCCAGTGATGAGGCAGTCAATATCGGCCGAATCTGCGATCGCTTTGGTGGAGGAGGTCATTCTGGTGCCGGAGCAGCCAGGCTTAGCCCGCCTTTAGCTGAAGCTGAAAACAAATTAAAGTCTGTTTTAAAGACTGAACTTTCTCCAAGACAGGTCGTCAGTTCAATAATGAGTGCTCCAGTTAGAACTCTATCTCCTGACACTACCATAGCTGAAGCTGAAAAAGCCCTGGACCGTTATGGTCATAATGGTTTAATAGTTGTTGAAAACAAAGAGGGCAAGCCGATTTTAGAAGAAGATATTGTCGGCGTCTTTTCCAGACGGGATCTTGAAAAGGTTAAAGGCCATGATTTGATGCATGCTCCGGTGAAAGGCTATATGTCCAGAGATGTTGTCACAATTAATGCCGATGCATCTATCCAGGATGCCCAGGAAGAGATGGTCCATTATAACATTGGCCGGCTTCCAGTGATAGATGATGGCAGGATGGTTGGTATTATCACCAGAACCGATCTCCTTGATGCCTATTATGATGATGAATCTCCACAGCATTATCAACATACATATGGCAGTTCAATGGTAGAAATAGAAACAAGAAAGACTGATCTTACAGGCCAATTTAACAGACTTCCTAAAAAATTAAAAAATCTCTTTAAATTCTGTTCATCATTATCTGCCTCCCGGGATAGCCGTCTATTTATCGTTGGAGGTATGGTCAGAGACTTTCTTTTAGATATTGAAAATAAAGACCTTGATCTAGTGATTGAAGGCCAGGTTGAGCCATTTCTAGCCCAGCTTGCTAAAGAGCTAGATGTAGATTATCAATATAATGAACGCTTCCAGACAGGGAGTCTCAATTACTATGATTATACACTGGATTTAGCTCAGGCCAGAAGTGAATATTATCCGACCCCTGGCAGTTTGCCAGAGGTTGAAAGTGCAGGTATTCTTGAAGATTTATTCAGAAGAGACTTCACAGTTAATGCTATGGCAATAGCTTTGTTTCCTGAAGAATTCGGTTATCTTTATGATTACTTTAATGGTTATCAGGATATTAAAAATGAAATAGTCAGAGCCCTCCACCGGTTTAGCTTTTTAGATGATCCAACTAGAATAATTAGAGGTATAAAATTAAGTTTATCTTTAGATTTTCAGTTTGAATCAGAGACAGAAAACCTGATGAAAGAAGCTTTAAATAAAGGTGAATTTACTGGACTTTCATTAAATAGGGTTTTAAGAGAGATAAAAGATTTATTTTATCGCTTCCATGATAATAACAAATTTCTTGAGCTTTTGAAGAGGCTTCCAGTAATCAAATTATTAGATTATGGCTTTGAATTTACTGAAAAGACTGACCAGTATTGGAATAGACTGGAAGAAAGCCTTGCATATTTGGACTCAAAAGATTATAATATAAAGGAATGGGAAGTTAAATTAGTCTTTTTATTACGCAATCTTCCAGGTGGTATTAGATCCAAGATAAATCTGACTAATAAAGAAGAACAATTATTAAACTTTATCAATAGACTCCCGGATAATCTTGATGGTATTTTTGACTTTGAAGAGCCAGTTGAACTGGCTGAAGAATTAGATAAATTAGAGCCAGAAGAACTGGCTTTAATTCACTGCTTTAAAGAAGATAGTTATCATAGAAATCGACTTGAATTTTATCTCGATGAATTAAGAAATATTGAAATAGAGATAGATGGAAATGATCTAATAAATTTAGGTCTAAAGCCAGGTCCTGAGATTAGAGAAATTCTGGCAAAAGTTCGTAAAAGAAGATATCAGGGAAGAATCAAAGATAGGGAGTCACAGCTTGAATTAGCTCGGAAGTTAATCACAGAATATCAAAAGCAATAGTTTGTTATTATTAATGGAGGTTAAATAAAAAGTGGATAATATAATGCAATTGATCTTATTATTACCTGTTTTGCTCTTATCACTTTCTTTGCACGAATTATCACATGGATATGCATCTTATATGATGGGAGATCCGACAGCAAAGAATGCCGGCAGGTTAACCTTAAATCCTTTAGCCCATTTAGATCCAATAGGTGCTCTGGTTTTAATAATGACCCGGCGTTTTGGCTGGGCAAAGCCAGTTCCAATTAATCCTAGATATTATGATAATCCAAGAAGAGATCTGATGCTGGTAAGTTTTGCAGGTCCGGCTTCGAACCTGGCATTAGCTGCATTTTTTGCAATAATCATAAATATAATGCCTTTAATAACCGGACAGTCTCTGGTAGGTCTCTTATATGGTATGAGGGGCAATACAATGATTATTATTGTAAACTTTCTCTACCTGGCTATAATGATTAATATCAGTCTGGCAATCTTTAATCTACTGCCATTTCCACCATTGGATGGCTCCAAGATTTTAAGAGGAGTTCTACCAGCTAAATTTGACCGTTATTTTAATGTATTGGAAGGCCCAATGGGAATGTTAGTTATTCTTGTATTGGCCTATTCAGGAGTTCTCTGGGCGATTATCGGTCCAGTAGTTAATGGTATTTTAAATCTATTAGTATTCTTTTAAATATCACAACAGGGAGGGATTTAAAGATATGGGCTGTCAACTTGAAATAGAAAATTTTACAGGTCCCCTGGATCTGCTTTATAAATTAATCAAAGAAAATGAAATAGAGATATCTAAGATTTCTCTGGCTAAAGTTACAGACCAGTATCTCTCCTATCTTGATAGACTTGAAGATTTCAATATGGATCAGGCCAGTGAATTTACTGTTATAGGTGCTGAACTTGTTCAGATTAAGGCAAGGAGCCTCTTGCCGATTTATAATCAGGATGAAGAGGAAGAAGAGCCTGATTTAGTAGCCAGGTTAAAGGAACACCAGATTATTAAAGAACTGGCCGGTACATTAGGTGATTTAGCTGATGAGGCTAAGGCCTATCATTTTCCAGAGAGAACATTAGATATTCCTGACGATAATTATATTTTAAATTTAGATGCAGATATTGAAACAGTTCATAAATTATACTGTCAGGCAATGGATGCCTATGAGACCAGGCTGGCCCAGGAAGCAGAGAGAGAAAAGCTTGTCCGGATGGCCAGGGAAACAATAACTCTGCAGGATAAGATCAATGAAGTCATGACAATCCTGGCAACTGCCGGTAGAGGCAAGCGCCTAAACTTTAAAGAGTTAATAACTGACCATAAAGATAAATTAGAGGTCGTGCTAACATTTCTATCGATATTGGAATTAAATAGACTGAGAAAGATTAAATTAGAACAGTCCAGGCGATTTGGTGAAATCCAGGTTGAACTAAGCAGGCGAGGTGGAAAGAATAATGAGTCAGACTAAAGAAGATCAGCTTGAGTTTCATTTTGAACCTGAAGTTATGGCCAGGCTTGAAGCCTTATTATTTGCCTCGCCAGAAGGTCTGTCACTCCATCAGTTAAGTTCAGGACTGGATATGACAAAGGGAAATATCAAAAAGGCATTAAAACAGCTTAAACTTGAATATGAAAAACCAGAAAGAGGCCTGGAATTAAAAGAATATGATGGCAATTATACACTTACCAATAAAAAATCATTAGGCCAGTTAATCAAAGAGATTCTGGCAGCACCCAGGGAAGTTAATCTAACTGAAGCCTCTCTTGAAACTCTGGCGATTGTAGCCTATCACCAGCCAGTTACCAGAACAGAGATAGAAGAGGTTAGAGGTGTCCGGGTCGACCAGACATTGCGGACTTTAAGCAAATATGACTTAATTAAAGAACTTGGCCGCCGTGAGCAGCCAGGGAACCCGATAGAATATGGGACGACAGAAGATTTTTTAACATTTTTTGATTTAAAAGATTTAAGTCAACTGCCAGACAGGAAATCCCTGGCAGAAGAGGAGGATCAGGAGAATGGCAGAAGTTAGATTGCAGAAATTTATGGCCCATGCCGGTGTTGCCTCCAGGCGTCAGTCTGAGGATATAATAGCTGCCGGTCGAGTTAAAGTTAATGGGAAAACTGTTACAGAGATGGGCTTTAAGATAGATCCAACTGAAGATTATGTTGAAGTTGACGGTAAGGAGATTGCAAGGGAGAAGAAACGATATTTTAAATTAAATAAACCAGTCGGTGTAATCTCAACTGCCTCAGATCCTAAAGGCAGAAAGACTGTCGTCGAATTTGTTGATGATATAAAGCAGAGGTTATATCCAGTCGGCAGGCTGGATTACAATTCCAGTGGCTTAATCCTTTTAACTAATGACGGTAAATTAACTCATATTTTAACCCATCCTTCTTTTGAAATTGAGAAGACTTACAGGGTGATAGCCGACGGTCGGATTGCTAAATCAGATATCTCCAGACTGGAAGCTGGTGTTGAGCTTGAAGATGGCCTGACAGCACCGGCAAAGGTTGAAGATTTAAGCTATCAGGGAGCCAGGACTAAATTTTTAATAACTATTCATGAAGGTCGGAACCGTCAGGTTAGGAGGATGTGTCAGGCTGTTGGCCATGATGTTACTGATCTGATGAGGATAAAATTTGGCCCGATCAAACTTGATAATCTACAACCAGGCCAGAGAAAAGAATTGAGTAATGAGGAGATTACCAGGCTTAAAGATTTGAAAGCAGCAGAAGCGTAATCACCTATCCAGACTGGATAGGTTTTTCCATGTAGATATCGACTAGAAACCAAAGAAGGCGGAATAATTATGATTTTAAAAGAAATAAGCCTCCATGGCTTCAAATCATTTGCCCGACCAGTTACCCTGGATTTTTCCAGCCCATTAACAGCAGTCGTTGGGCCAAATGGTAGCGGGAAAAGTAATATAGTTGATGCTGTTCGCTGGGTTCTAGGAGAACAGAGCCCGACAACACTCAGAGGCAGCCAGATGGCTGATGTTATATTTTCTGGAAGTGACAGCCGGAAAGCAATGAAAGAAGCCAGGGTCAGCTTAAAAATAGATAATAGCCAGAATATTCTTCCCCATGATGAAGACGAAGTTACGATTACCAGAGAGGTTGATCAGGATGGTAAGGGGAGTTATATCATTAATGGCAAAAATGCCAGGTTAAAGGATATAGAAGACCTCCTTTATGATACTGGTTTAAATCAGGATGCCTATTCGATTGTCGGTCAGGGCCGGGTTGAAGCTATTTTACAGAGCCGGCCAGAAAAACTAAGACAATTATTTGAAGAGGCAGCTGGTATTAGCCGGCATAGAAACAGAAAAGAAGAAGCTGAAAAAAGGCTTGATAAGACAGCCAGGGATTTAGAGAGGGTCAATGATCTGATCAATGAGATTGAGCGGAGATTAGGGCCTTTAGAGAAAAAAGCTGAGAAAGCCAGAAAATATAAAAAACTCTATAATCAACTTAAAGAGATAGAGGTTAGCTATCTCTGTCAGCAATTAG
Source organism: Halanaerobiaceae bacterium (assembly GCA_007130465.1). Lineage (GTDB taxonomy): Bacteria > Bacillota > Halanaerobiia > Halanaerobiales > Halarsenatibacteraceae > Halonatronomonas. The sequence goes on from SLSL01000122.1 coordinate 22,852, forward strand.
GTAAATATGATGACCAGGAAGCTGAGTTAGATAAAAAAGCTGATAAATTAAAAGTGCGTTTACATAAATTGCAGAATCAGCTTGAGACTGAAGAGGCAAAAGAGGCTAAATTAAAAGAAAAAATGGCAGATACTGAGGCAGAAAAGGATGAACTTGTAGATAAATATTATCAGTTTAAAACCAGAGTCCAGGAGATCGAGAATAATTTAAAAGTTATGTCAGAAAGACGGCAGGCTTTGATTAAAGAAAAGAACCGGTTAAAGGCTGAAGAAGCAGAGATAAATGCTGAAATTGAGAAGACAGCCGGTCATTTAGATGGACTCTCTGGCCACCTTGATACTGGTAAAGATAAACTTGAAAGCTATCAGTTAAAGCTAGAAGAAGTCTGCAGGGCTTTAGAGGATAATGCCAGGCGACAGGTCTATCTTAAGGCCAGAAGCAAGGAGAACCAGAGCAAAGAATTAATGACCAGCCAGTCAGAATTAAAAGAGGAACTTGCTGAACTTCAGGAGCGAGAACAGTCCTATTTCCGGCAGGTTACCAGATTAAGGCAGTCATTAAATCAGCTTGATGATCAGCTTGAAGCTATCTCGGAGAAAGAAACCCAGCTTGAAAGAAAAGGCAGAGAGCTTGTTGCTGAAATAAATCAGTATCAGGATAAGGCCAAAGAGCTTGCTGGCAAGTATGAAACTATTCAGGCTGAATATGACAGCCTTAAGGAAAATGAGAATAAAGCCCAGCAGAAATATAATCGGACCAGATCTCGCTGGCAGGCTTTAAAGAAGATGGCTGATAAAGGCGAAGGCTATTATCGGGGAGTCCGTTCTGTCTGGCAAAACGAGAACCTTGATGGTATTATCGGGCCAGTAGCCGAGTTGATTACAACTCCTGAAAAATATGAGGAGGCAATTGCAACTGCCTTAGGGAGCAGATTGCAGCAGGTTGTTGTTGAAGATGATACAACTGCCCAGCAGGCAATTGAATATTTAAAGAGTCAGCAGAAAGGTCGGGCTACATTTCTGCCTCTTAATATGATTAATGGCAGAAAGATTAATCCAGATCGTTATAATTTAAATCAGCAGGAAGGTTATCTTGGCCTGGGTTCTGAGCTTATTGAATATGAGGCCAGATTGGACGAGATAATTAAATATCTTTTAGGCCGGACTGCTATCTTCAAAGATTTAAAGTCAGCTACTGCCGCCTCTAAGGCAAGTGGCAAACGTTTTAAGATTGTCACCTTAGAGGGAGATATAATCAATCCAGGAGGAGCCATAACAGGTGGGAGCCAGAGAAAAGATACCGCTCATCTTTTGAGTCGTCAGCATCAATTAGAAGAACTAACTGAGCAGGGCAA
>SLSL01000179.1 GCA_007130465.1 Halanaerobiaceae bacterium
AGCTTCCTCAGATGATATCAAGAAGAGAAGAGGGGTAGCCGGATTATTTTATGCTTACAAAGTAGCTGGTGCTTCTGCAGATTCTGGGAATTCATTAGAAGAAGTAGCTAACGATACTAGAGAAGCATTAGGTAGAACAAGAAGTATAGGTATAGCTCTATCTCCATGTACTATACCTGAATCAGGCAAACCAACTTTTTCTATAGCTGAAGATGAGATGGAATTGGGAATGGGAATTCATGGAGAGCCTGGTATTGAAAGAACAAAACTAAAAACTGCTGATGAAATTACCACTAAAATGGTATCCATGATTTTAGAAGATGGTAATTGGGTAGTTAGAAAAGAAATTGAAGAAAGTGGAGTTAGTGTTGAACCCTTTGATGATCATGATCTTGAAGAAATTTTTTAGCCTGCTCTGAAAGACCAGTAATATTTTTCCTAAGTTTATTTTTATAAATTTCAATAAAATAATTGGTCAGTAATAAAATATCTTCTTTCCGCTCTCTTAATGGTGGCAAAAAGATTGGGATAACATTTATTCTAAAAAATAAATCTTCTCTAAACTTATTTTCTTGAACCAATTTTTCCAAACTTTGATTGGTAGCTGATATTATTCTAATATCAACATTTATCTCTTCAGTCCCCCCTATTCTAAAAAAACTTCGCTCCTGAATCACCTTTAAAATCTTGGCCTGAAGATCAATTGGCATATCACCTATTTCATCTAAAAAAATAGTTCCCTTATGGGCAAGTTCAAATTTGCCTGGTTTACCTCCTTTTTTAGCACCTGTAAAAGCACCAGCTTCATAACCAAATAATTCGCTTTCAAGTAATTCAGAAGGTATCGCTGCACAGTTAATCGGTACAAAATTATAATCTTTTCTCATACTATTTTTATGAATCGCCTGAGCAAAAAGTTCTTTTCCAGTACCACTTTCTCCTCGAATCATAACTGAAGAACTACTGCAGGCCACTTTAATTGCTTTATTCCAGGCTGATTTAAAAGCCAAACTCTCTCCAATCAATTCAGGTTCGCTACTACTTGACGGTTCTTCTGCAAAAAAATCTAAAAACTTTCTAGCATCCTCTAAGGCTGTCACTGTAGCAACCATTCCTATTACCTCTAAATCTTCTTTAATTGGTGAGGCTGAGATCAAAACTCTTCTTTGACCTTTATTTGTATTACATGAAATCTCTCTTCTGAAAAATGTTATGCCTTTATTTAAAACCTCAATTAAATCAGTGCCTTTAAATATATTCATAATTCGCTTACCAACTATTTTACTTCTTTCAAATCCAGTCGTTATTTCAGCTGCTGAATTAATCATAGTCACTATACCCTGCCTATCTGCGGTAATAACACCTTTAGGTAAAGACTCCAAAATATTCTTGAATTTATTTAAGCTTTCTTTAGTTTGCCTCAACAAAATCTGATCTATCAATAAGTTAATAATTATTTCTGATACTGATTCTTTTAACTCCATAAAATTATTAAATATTCTTTCTGGATTATTAATTACATTACTATAGTCTTCATTTACAACTATTAACTTACCAATAACCTGATCATTTAAAGTCAAGTCAGAGTATATATTAAAATAGTCAAATATAATATCTCTTTTGATTGCATTAGCTGTTAAAAGTAACTTATCATTTTCATCATAGATAACCAGCTTATATGAGTCAGGCAAATTCTTCTGGCCTATATCAAGAATTAGTTGACAATATTTTATTATGTTTTTATTAGTGAATATCATTTAGCTCCTCCTGCTTCATTTACCACCAGATAAAAGACTATTGACTAGGCTAATTACAATAGAACCCAAAATTGCAGCTACCAAACCTGAAACATAAAAGCCAGGAACAAAATAAGCAGCTAACATAAGCATAAGTCCATTTAGCACTAATAAGAATAATCCTAATGTCAAAATCGTTAATGGTAATGTAAGAATTGTAAAAATAGGTTTTATTAAAATATTAATTAAACTAAAAATTAAAGCAGCTACAAAAACTGTTGCTGATGTATTTATTGCTATACCAGGAACTAACCAGGCGGCAAACCAGATAGAAAACATTGTAATTATAAGTTTTATAAGCAATTTTAACCACTCCTGTATATATAGTTTAAACTAAATATTCCTTTAAGTAATATTGATATATATTATTATATCGCAAATCCAAGCTAAATGATATTGTCTAATTGATTTTCAGACTTAATGAGATGGAAAAATCATAATTTTACTATCATAGTTTTATCATAAATGACTGTTACCATTTTAAATAGTAAGATTGAAAATCAAAATTTAATTTTACTAGGAGGTATTAATTTAATAATGAGATTAAGAAGTTTAATTGCAATTATTGTTGGTTTTGCTCTAGTTTTTGGTATTAGTACTGGTGTTTCTGCTCAGGAAATTAATGTTGGGGAAATACAGTTACAGACTGTTGTCCAGCAGCATCCTGAAGCAATGGAATATCAAACCGAGATCCAAGAAGAAATGATGGCTCTCCAGCAGGAATTTGAAGAAGAAGCTGCTGATTTAGATCCTGAAGAAGATGCAGAAGAATTACAACAATTGCAACAGGAGTTCGAACAACAGGCCATGAGTTTTGAAGAAAACTTTGAAGATGATTTAATGAATATTTTAGATCCTGAAATAGAAGAGTTCATGGAGACTGAAGGCTATGATATGATTGTCATGGAAGGCGGCATAGTCGGTTCTGATGTAAATGTAACTACAGAAAATGTTACCGAAGAATTCGTTGAATTCTCTGGCGGAGAAATGGAAGATGAAGAAATTGAATTAGATCTAGATGGCGATGAATCAGATGATAACGGACTATAAAAAATACTTAAAAACAGGCTCCGGAACTCTCCGGTGCCTGTTCTATTTTAATCATACTATTTAATCTTCTGACATCAATTCAATAAATATATCTACTAATTCAGGATCAAACTGACTCCTGGAGCACCTTTTTATTTCTTCAACTGCCTCCCTTTTTGAGACAACTTCTTTATATGGCCGTCCAAAAGTCATAACATCATAAGCATCCACAATAGTTATAATTCTAGCAAGTAAAGGTATCTCTTCACCTTTCAATCCCTGAGGATACCCAGTTCCATCCCAGTGTTCATGGTGACATAGAATTTGTCTTGCTATCTTAGCAAATTCATCAGTATTAATTGCAATTCTATAACCTGTCACAGGATGTTCAGAAACAATATCCCACTCTTCTTCTGTTAATTTCCCAGGTTTATTTAAAATATCAGCTGGTATTGTAACTTTTCCGATATCATGAAGTGTAGCTAAAAGACTTAAATTATTTAATTGTTCATTTGATAAACCTATACTTTCTCCAAGGCTAAAAGCCAATGTCGCCATCCTCATAGCATGTTCTTCAGTCTCATCGCTTTTTGCCCCTAGAGTATTTATAAAGCTCTGAACTATTTTATTTTTGCTACTCTTGCTATCTGTCAACTTATCCTGATACATATTTTTATCTGCCCGGTGAATAGTATGATAAATATCTTCATCATCATTTTTTGTTGCAACACCAACACCTAAAGCAATTGGAATTCTATCATATTGGGTCATCTCACATTCTTTTTTTATTCTCATTCGAATTTTATCAGCCTCTTCTTTTCCAGTTTGCGGAAGTAAGATCAAAAATTCATCACCTGCCCAGCGAGCAACTATATCCTCTTTTCTTACTGTTTTTAATAATAATTGCCCTACACTTTTTAAAATTCTATCGCCTTCTTCATGACCATAACTATCATTTATAAGCTTAAGTCCATTTACATCAGCCATAATCATACTTATTGGTAGCTGTCTTTCTGTGTCCAATCTTGATATTTCTTCTTCCATAAAGAAGCGATTATATAATCCAGTTAATTTATCATGAAAACTTATATATTCAATTTTTTCCTGCTGTTCTTTGTATTCAGTGTAATCAAGTTGCATAGAAAGCACTGCATAACTACCATCTGGCATTTTTATTCTAGTTTCTTTAAAGAGAATATAATAAGTTTCACCATTTTTAGCAATGCTTTTACCGATATATTCCTTATCATCTCCAGATAGTATATCATCAATATTATTTTTAGCCTCTTCATTATATTCTGAAGGAACAACAGTTTCAAAAATATTGTTTCCAACTATTTCTTCTTTAGAATAACCTGAAATTTTACAGTGAGTATCATTTACTTTTAAAATATCTCCATTTCTATTTATAAGCATCATCCCTACTGGAGATTTATCAAATAATTTTCGGTACTGTTCTTCTTTTACCTCCAATTGCTTTTTAGTCTCTTTTATCCTGGTAATATCATCATAGATTCCATATATACCCTCAACCTTACCATCAATTAAAATCGGAACCCCTTTAATCAAAAAATGAATAGGATTGCCATCTCTATCATATCTTATGCCTTCTGTCTTGACCTGCTCACCAGATAACGTTCTTTCAGTAATACTTAAATCAGCACTGCCAGGTTTATTCAGTTCTAAAACATCATCAATATATTCACCTTTTATTTCCTCAAGCTCATAACCAAACTTTTCAGTGAATTTCTGATTAAAATTAATTATCCGATGATTATTATCAAGCAACACAATAGCAGAGGTGCTATTCTCAAATAATGCCTCAGCAATTAATTTCTCTTTTTTAATTTGAGATTTTTCTGAAATTTCATCTCTCATATATCTATCCCCTAAATTATTAATTATTATATTTCTCTTAAATTATTATTCAAGATATAATAATTAAGTCCTTCTTAAAATAATATTTTCTGATCATAAAATTAATTCTTCCTAGTTATTTATAAAAATAGTTATGCCCTGGATAATACTACTCCACCAGGGCGATTAAAACTTTAATAAATTATTTTATATTTTAAAATTAAATATTTTTATTTTAATCTTCCTCAACTCTATCTATTTCTTTGCATTCACCAATACAACTTTCATTGCAATTTGGATCTTCAGGCTGTTCTCCTAAAGATGAATCTAACCAAACTATATAATCCTCTCCACAACATTGACATAGATATTTATATTTAACCATGATATTCCCCCCAAAATATAAGATATACTAATTATCCTGTTGTTTCTGCATATAAATTATCCAGTTCAAAATCTTTTTCTTTTAATAAACTTTCTGCAGCAGATTCCATTGGACCTGGTCCACACATATAAATCTTATATTTATCTAAATTCATCTTATCCATCACATTTGTAACAAATCCTTCTTCACCTTCCCAGTTATCGTCAAAGGCTACTACTGGGATAAATTCAAAGGTATCACTTTTTTGATCCATCCCTTCAAAGAAATCTCGATAAAGAAATTCACTTTCTTTATTCACACCATAAATCAGCTTTACATTCTTAGAATTACCAGGATTTTCAACCATATCTTCAACAATAGGTAAGAAAGGAGTTATACCAATACCGCCGGCAACCAAGAGAAAATCTTCACTGTCTTTATCAATTATCAATTCATGCCCCATTGGTCCTTTTAGCTCTATCTCCATACCTTCCTCAAACTCCTCAAACATAATACTTGTTCCGTAACCCTGAGTAACTTTCATAACTGACACTTTAATTAAACTTCCTCCATCTTCTATACCAGAAATTGAATAGGCTTTAAACATATCATGTTTATCAGATACTTTAACTAAGATGAATTGGCCAGGTTCTGCATCGATACTGGCTGGAGTCTTTAATCTAAAGGAAAATTCTTTAGTTCCCTCTCTTAAATCTTTGATTTTCTCTATTTTTGTTGCTAAAACTTCCTTGTTATAATAATCTAATTCTTCCGCTTCAATAGATTTAACTGGTGATTCAACATTTTCTAAAGAAAGAATTCCTGCAGGGCAGTTTTCAACACAGGTTCGACAGCGAATACAGTTTTGATTCTCAAGTTGATTTGAATCATTCTCCTGAAATTCCTTATAGGGTTTAATCTGCATCGGACAAACCCTGGCACAATTTGCACATTCGTGACAGAGGTCAGTTGATTCAATTGTAACTTTTTCTTCAAATTTATCAGCTACCCCTGTGGCTTTTCCTAATGTGTGACTCATTTTTTCTAACGAACCCATTGGGCAAAATTGACACCATGTACGAGGCGCAACCAACAATGATAATCCACCGCCGACAACTAAAACTATTAAATATGTTCTAGAAAAAATCATTCCTAAAGATATCGGCAAAGGTCGAACCCCTAAATTTTGAAATATATTATACATGCTTGTTCCAATTCTATATGAAAAGAAGGCAAAAGCAAATATAATAACTGGCTTTGTTTTTAATATATCAGGAATAAATTTATTTCTACTTATCGGCATCATTACCTGATCAAAAAAACTACCATGGGGACAAAAATTACCACACCAATAACGGCCTTTGAAGAACGCCATTGTAGTTAAGGCAATAATAATAGGCGGTACTAATAAACCTAAGTAAGGAAAAAACAGTCCTCCAACACCGACTGTTAAGGTTACTATCCAGGCATATTTTCTAATAAATGAGAAAGTTCTTTCTGTCTTAATATTAAATGCGACATTTTCCATTAAATAAAACACTCCTTTTAAATTTGGTTTTCTAATATCTGCTGAGAAGTCGAGATCATCTGGTCAAGTTGTTCATACATTAAATTTCTCATAGTATCACAGGCATCAATAAATTTCTTACTACTAATTTTATAGAATACATTCAATCCATCTTTTCTGCTAGTCACAACCCCATTATCTTTTAATAATGATAAATGCTGGGAAATACTGGCTTTACTTGCTCCTATTCTTTCAGCCAGATTATTTACATTCATTTCACCTTTTTTTAAAATGTAAATAATCTCTATTCTTGTTGCATTTGCTAACACCTTACAGATATCTGCCTGCTTTTCAAAAATTATTTTATTATTATTTATTAACCTCACCTCCTCAAATGAAGCATAGCAAAATTACATAAATGATTAACTAATTAATAAATACATTAACTACTAAATAATATTATACTAGTTAGAGATGAAATGTCAAGTCATATTTAATTTCTTAAATTAAAAAATAATTTTGAAGGATAAATCAATTTCACCTAGAATACTAAATTAACAAATTATAAAGGATTTGATATTATGAGTGAGAAATCGATAATAAAAAATAGTGATTTCCCAGTTACAAAAAGTAGATTGATTGAAGATTTAAATTCTGGAGGATTAAAATCAGGAGGAACAATTATTGTACATTCTTCTCTCAGTTCTTTAGGCTGGGTCTGTGGCGGCCCAATCAGCTTAATTCAAGCATTAATGGAAATAGTAACTGAAAAAGGAAACATTGTCATGCCAGCTCATAGCGAAGATTATACTGAGCCTTCTTATTGGAGTAATCCTCCAGTAGATGAAAGCTGGTGGGATATAATAAGAAAAGAAATGCCTGCCTATCAGCCAGAAATAACTCCCTGCAGGAGTATTGGTATTGTCCCTGAGACTTTCAGGAAATTCCCAGGAGTTAAGAGAAGCTCACACCCTGCCGTATCATTCACAGCCTGGGGTAAAGACAGTGATTATATTATATCAGATCATAGTCTAAATAATTCTCTTGGACATAATTCTCCTTTAAGAAAAATATATAATTTAAAAAGTAAAGTTTTACTTATCGGAGTTAATCATGATCGTAACACATCACTTCATCTGGCTGAACATAAAGCAAATTTTCAAAAAGAAAAAGAAATTCAAGGCAGCCCTATTATTCAAGATGGAAAAAAACTCTGGTTAGAATATGAAGACTTAAAATATGATGATTCGGATTTCATAGAGGTTGGAGAGGCTTTTGAAAATAAAATAGATTATCAGGAATTTAATATTGGGCATACAACTGCTCGCCTATTACCTCAAAAACAGTTAGTAGATTTTGCAGCTAAATGGTTCAGTAAAAATAGAAAATGATCTATAAAATAGCACAGGGAACCCCAACAGTGCATTTCCCGCAGACATCAGCTTTACTATTGTATTTTGCCGCATTTTCTTTGAGAATCGAATAGCATAAATGCCGATTAAAACTATTTTCTTTTAATGCACCAAAAACACAGCTTTTAATACATTCTTTACAACTACCATCCTTGTAATAAAGGCAGAGTTCCTGAACAGGTCTTTTATTAACCGGCAATTCAAAATCAACAACCAGGCTTCCTATTCTGCCGGCACTACCTGCTTCTGTAATTAGCATTTTATGGAGTCCAAACCTGCCAAGACCAGCTATCCAGGCTACATGTTTGTGGGACCAGTAACTAATTAAATCTTCTTTAGAAAAATTATCTGTAGCTGCTGGAGCAGCAGAATTATAGCCTGCAGCTTCAATCACTTGCTGCAAGTTTTGATTAATAATCGATATCAATCTATTAGTCTCGATATAAGATCTTGCCCATAGCAATGATGCTTCTCTACCTGATACATTCGATTTAGGAATTTCATCATCAAATGGGAGGAAATAAGTAATAACTGATTTGGCTCCAGGCAATAATTCTTCAGGAGTATTATGATCATTACTTATTATTACCTTAAGTTTTTCAAAATATAAATCATCAGCAGAAGCAACAGAAATTAAAGGTTCTTTCCAATTAGAAATTATATTACAATTATCAGCGTAATCTGAAATTGTTTCATCTATAATATTTTTAATATTTCTGATTAAAAGTGCCATTATAATCATCTCCCCTATAACATTTATTTCTTTATAACCTCAATAATACCTGCAAGCTTAAAATTGAAAGGAGAATTACTATGATAAAAATTAAAGATAATTTAAAGAGTATAAGAGAAAATAATAATATTAGCAAGCTATTTATTGAAGCTTTAAAAAATCACAACTTAAATCAGATCAAAACTATTCCAAAAGGGGATTTACATAATCATGCTTTATTAGGTATGAGATTTTCGCAATTTAATAAATATTTTGATGGTCAGGTCAAACCACCTCCAGTACAAATGAATGGGCTTGAAGAAATGGCATCTTATTTAGATAATGAAACAATAAAATTTATAAAATCTAAACAGGAAATAGAAGATTTGCTTGAGCTAGCTATAACAGAAGCCATTAATGATGGGGTAATAGTTTTAGAAGCCAGTCTTGATGCCAGCTTTATCTCATATTATAATAATGATGTTGAATATTTTTCTATGATCCAAAAACTCAAAAATAAATACTCAGAAAAAATAGATTTCAGACCCGAATTAGGTGCTGCTAGAGTTTTACCTGAAGATAAATGGATGGAATGGGTTCTCCCCTGTATTAAAAGCGGAGCTTTTTATTCAATTGATCTCTATGATTTAGAATCAGTAAATAAAATAGATCTTTATAGTAAATATTATAAAATCGCCAAAGATAATGGACTAAAAATAAAAGCTCATGTTGGAGAATTCTGTAGTTCTGAGCAAATAATTGAGACCATTAAAATATTAAATCCTGAAGCAATTCAGCATGGCATTCAGGCAATTAAAAGTCAAAAAGCTATAAATTTAATTAAAGATAGAAATATCACTTTAAATATCTGCCCTACCAGTAACATAAAACTTGGAGCGATTGATAAATTTGATAATCATCCTGCACCTGATTTATATAGAGAAGGTATTGATATTACAATCAATACTGATGATTTAATGTTATTTGATAGTTCAGTCTCAGAAGAGTATCTGAAATTGTACAAAAGGGGATTATTTCTTGCAGAAGAACTTAATTTTATTAGAATTAATTCTCTAAAATAATTAGTTTAATATCAATAAGCATGATCCAGAAGATCCTCCAGATGCACCATAAAACATAATTATAACTTACAATTAATGCCAGCACTTTAAAGTGCTGGCATTTTCATGTTCTATTATGCCAATCCATCTTCTTTTAATTTATTTTTTCTAATCCAATTAAAAATATAAGTTAAACCAAGGCTTAATACAGTTAAAATAATTAATCCTAATGAATAAGGTCTAGTAAAGAAAGGTGCAACACTACCTCCTGTTGCCATCATTGCAGTCCTTAGAGATCGTTCCATAATAGGTCCTAAAATTAAGCCTAGAATCATTGGCGTCAATGGAAATCCAGACTTTTTAAGAATATAACCCATAGCAGTAAAGACAATCAACACCCATAGATCATTAACACTATAACGAATATTATAGGTTCCTGCTATCGACATCATCATTATAATCGGTAAGAGAATCGTCTTAGGTATTTTTAAAGCCCATTTAAAAAAGCGGATCATAACTGTATGCTGAAGAATAAACATAAATACATTAGCCACCAATAAACCAATAAACATAGCATATACTAACTGAACTTCATTTCTAAATAATGATGGCCCTGGAGTTACTCCATGGGTTATTAACCCAGCTAGAATAACTGCTGTAACTGTATTACCAGGAATCCCAAGTGTGATTGTTGGTATATAAGCTCCACCAGAAACAGCATTATTTGCTGATTCTGCAGCTACAACTCCATCTAAAATACCTGTACCAAATTTTTCAGGGGTCTTTGAAGCTTTCTTTGCCTGATCATAGGCAATAAAGTTGGCAACCGTTCCCCCGGCCCCTGGCAACATACCAAGCCCTAGCCCAATCAATGAAGAACGGATAAAGTTTTTGGTCTGGCCAGCAAGAACTTTTAGTTCCAATTTCATTGAATCTAATTTATTTGAAGAATAGGCATACTTCTTATTGACATCAGCAGACTGAGTAAAAACTTCAGTAATTACAAAGAGACCGATCATTGCAACTAAAAGCTGGATACCGCCTTCTAACGGCCTCAAACCATAGGTATACCTCGTAACTCCGGCTATTGGATCTCCACCTATTGTAGCTATTAATACACCAAAGGTTGCACTGATAAGGCCATTGATTAATGACTTGCCAGTAGTACTGGCAACAACAGTTAGGCCAAAAATTCCTAAAATAAAATATTCATAACTTTGAAAGTTTAAGGTTATAACTGCTAAAGAAGGTGCAATTAAAATTAAAGCAATCATACTGATTAAGCCACCAATAAATGATGAAAAAATACCATAGGTTAATGCTTTACCTGGATAACCCTGTTGACAGAGTGGATATCCATCAAAAGTTGTTGCTATTGAAGAAGGAGTTCCTGGCATATTTAATAAAATTGCAGGAATCTTTCCTCCTGAAACTCCACCTATATATAGGGCGCCTAATACAGCCATACCAACTGCTGGCTCCATTCCAAAAGTAACTGGGAGCAATAATATTAATGCCAGCGTTGCTGTTAATCCTGGTATTGCTCCAAAAATCAAGCCTAAAAAAGTTCCTCCTAGGAGAAACAGCAGTACATCTAATTGAAATATTATTGCAGCCCCCTGTGATAAACCTGAAAACATAGTAATCAATCCTTCCCTCTTAAAAAATTAGCCCTGGAGGCAGATAGATATTCATAATAATACCAAAAACTAAATATAAGATTAAAGTAATAAAAATTGCAAAACCTAAGGCTTTTAAAAGACTAATCTTTGTTTTAGGTCCTAATACAAAGATGGCAAGAAACATGAAGACAAAACCACTCTCAAAATACCCGATTATCCTTGTTAATAAAATATTAAGAATAAGCAGTAAAAAAAGCGGTATAATTTTATCTCCAGCAACTCTAAATTCTTTGAAAATCTTTAACTCTTCTACTTCTCTTTCCCCGGCACGATACTTAATTCCACTTTTAATTATGTTAATTATACCTAAAATAACAAGAAAAAGTGCCACATATCTTGGATATTCATTGGCTCCAACTATTTGCTGAAACCCTCTTCTAATATTAAATGATTCAAAATAAAAAATAAGTCCAAATACCACAAAGAATATGTTAACAAGTAAATGGACTATATAGTTTTTATCAAGTTTTTTTATTAATGAAAGCAATAAAATTACCTCCTTGCCACAATATCATTTAGATAATAGAGAAGGCCTGGCCAGGCCTTCTCTATTTAATCAATTTTATCAATATTTTATTTTCTAATTATCTTTTTCCTATTCTAAAAGATCAAATTCTTCTAGAAGTTCATAAATTATAACTTCATCATCTTCATAATACTGAAGTAAGGTTTCGCCATCCTGGAAATTAACAAATAAGCCATTATCAGCTGCTAATTCCTGGAATCTCTCACTTGTCATAACTCTTTCAAAGAAGGCAGCAATTTCATCAACTATTTCCTGATCCATTCCTGGAGGACCCCAGACTCCCATTCTATGACTGGTTGTCATAGGAATCTCATAGCCAAGTTCTTTAAATGTAGGAACATCAGGGAGTGATGGAATTCTTTCCTCTGATGAAACAGCTAAGATTTCAAAATCTCCAGATTTATGCTCAGGCATAACAGTTGGAAGCTGAGTTAATGCCATTTCATCTTCTTCAGCATACATGGCCGAAGTCATAGCACCGCCACCACCATGGGCAACATAACGGAGATCATCTCTAATGCCAGCTGAATCTAAAAGCATTTCGCCCATTAAATGAGTTCCGCCACCAAGTGAACTCCCAGAAAATGTTGTTTCACCAGGATGCTCACGAACAAACTGAACCCATTCTTCAAAATTCTCATATTTCCCAGGCAAGGCAAAAGCAGCCTGAGGAACTTCAAATAACATTGCTATCGGAGTAAATGCTTCATAACTCCAGTCTCTGACACCAAATGCTCTGTGAGTAATAAAGGATGTATGGTGATGCAAAAGCATTGATCCGTCTGGATCAGCATCTCTTACCTCTACCATAGCATTACCGGCACTTGCACCAGCAATATTGGTAACAGTAAAAGCTACATCTAACATATCCTCTTCTCGAACCACTCTTTCAATAAGACGAGCTGTAATATCACTCAATCCACCGGGATCATAGGGAACTACATACCTTACATCTCTTGTAGGCCAGACATCAGCTGAAACAGAGGTGGCCATAATACCAAAGGCTAAAAGAAAAACCAGTGTTAAACCAATAAATCTTTTCATCTAAATTCCTCCTCATATTTTTTTATAAAATCTTGCTCACACATTCATTATTCGACATTCTTTGCGACAAACCTTCTTTTTAATTCAAATTGTTTTGATTAAATTTAATTTAATTACAAGTCATAATAAATTACTTGACAACAAAATCTTTTCGCAAATTAATCTCCTCTAAAATAGATAATAAGAAAGCAAAAAATAAATTAAAGTTGCCAGAAAAGATGTTAATACTGAAGAAATTAAAACCTCTTTTTGACTATTATAGTAATTTCCCAGTCCCCAGATATTTTTTGATTTTATAACATACTGAAATACTGCAAAGATTATAAAGAAAAATATCACCTGAAATATCATATAATATCTCCTCCTGAATATATTATAACATTTATTTTAACTTATTAATATAGCAAAAAACTTGCTTCAGCCTGGTAAAGATTATATACTAATATGAAATAGATATAATTAAGTATCTTAAATAATTTGGGGGAATTAGAATGACTGGAACATTTGTCAATGTAATGGCAATCATTGTCGGAAGTTTTTTAGGAGTCATATTTAGAGGTCGCTTTACAGAAAACATCCAAAAAATTGTTATGCAGGGTATTTCTCTGGCTGTAATATTAATAGGTTTAGAGATGGCACTTACAATAGAAGGTTCAAATGAACTTTTAATTGTTATATTCAGCCTGGTTATTGGAGGTATCTTCGGGGAAATATTAAAAATAGAAACACGTTTAGAAGGTTTTGGTGAGAAAATAAAAAGTAAATTTGAAAGCAAAAACGATCTCTTCGTTCAGGGTTTTGTTCAGGCCAGTCTTATCTATTGTGTTGGTGCTATGGCTATAATGGGAGCCATTCAGGAAGGTATCCAGGGTGATGCTTCCCTGCTTTTTACTAAATCTTTGCTAGATGGTACTACTGCTATTGCATTTGCTTCAACTGCCGGCATTGGAGTCATGTTTTCTGCGATTCCTGTCCTAATTTATCAGGGAGGAATAACTCTATTTGCTTCCCAGGTTGAATTAATTCTAACCCCTGAAGTTATCAGCCAACTAACAGCCACAGGAGGGCTACTAATTGTTGGTATCGGGCTAAATATCCTGGAAGTAGCCAAGATTAAAGTTGGCAATCTGCTCCCTTCCATACTGGTTGCAGTTATCCTTTCTTTTTTAATATTATAAAAAGTAGCCCATAATCAAATGGGCTACCAGGTAATCTAATTATTCATCTAATTCTGTTATAGTTAACCCAAGAAGTCCTGGGCCTGCATGGACTACCATCACCGGGCTTATCTCACCTAAAAATATTTCTTTAATTGAAGGAATATCTTTAAATTTATCTTTAAGCTCCTTGGCTTCATCAGCAGCTGCAGCATTCATGATATCGAGATAGTATTCCTTACCATCCTTTAATCTATCTTTTACTATTGAAGACAACTTCTTAATTGATTGACTCCGGCCTCTAACTTTGGTAAATGTATAATATACTCCGTCGTCATCGATTGATATAATCGGCTTTACATTCAACAATTCACCGATTGTACCTGAAACTTTTCCGATTCGACCACCTTTTTTGAGATATTTTAAGGTCTCTACAACAAAGAATATTTCAATCTTATCCCTTTGAGTTTCAACTTTTTCCACAATCTCGTTAAAACTAAACTCTTCAGCAGCTACAAGGTCTTTAGCATAAAGCACTAATCTTCCTAAGCCCATTGAAAGCATTTTTGAATCTATAACCTCAATTTCAATATCTTCCATCTCTTTTGCAACCATCTTGCAATTACTATAAGTTGCCGAAAGTCCCTTGGAAATATGAATTGATATTATATGAGTATATCCGTCCTCTTTTAGCTCAGTGTAGAGGTCTTCTATCTCCTGAGGTGAGGGCATTGAAGTAGTTGGTATCTCATCTTTCATGCTTTCATAAACTTCTGAAGGAGTAATATCAACTCGATCATGATATTGCCTGTCCTTATAAATAACTTTTAACGGCAGCGACTTAATTCCATACTTATCAAGATCTTCCTTCTTTAAATCTGAAGTGCTATCTGTTACAATTGCAATTTTTTCACTCATGATTTTACTCCTTTTTAGAAAATATTTTAAAAACTAACTTTTCAATAAAATTCAGACAATTAAATTATACCATTTTTTTTGTGATTATTAAATATATTTAACTATTCTTTTTATAAATTGCCTGGCCAGCAGCTGGAACAGTTACTTCTAAAAAGTAATTTTCTGGATCCAGTTCCTGAACCTCTGAAGTAGAATCAATAAATTCATCCCTGGAAGAATAAATACAGATAAACTCTTCACCAGGTTCCTGAAGATCGCTATCAATCATAATTTTTACCGTTAAATCGTTCTCGAGATTACAGTTAATAGCCAGCAGATATTCTTCCTGACTAAAAATTCTTGACCAACCAACGACTTCATTACACCTGCCATTATCACTGCCAGGCCAATGAAAATCTTCGTCCTCTCCAGCGACCTCCCTTAAATACTGTCTCCCTGTTTTTAAAGACATATGCCCTTTTCTTAATTCAGTCAGAGCACTCATAGTCCTATAGGTATGATATTCCTGATCAAAAAAGCTTCTATCTTGAGATCGAAAGGCTCCAAAATCACCGCCAAACATAGACTCCCTAACATAATGGGCATCGTCTCCACTACCATCAAAAGCCTGCTCGGTGCCATAATAAATACAGGGAATGCCGGCTGTAAAGAGATTTAGAAAAATTGCATTTTCTAAAAGAGGAGCAGTAGTTTTGTCAGCGGCAAACCGCTCTTTATGATCATCCTGATAAACCATATCGTGATCATCAAACATAGTTATGATATTGTCCTGATACCATTTATATTCCTTTTCCCCTAAAAGCTCAAAATTAGTGAAGATTGAAAAATAATCACTGGCAGGGCGATAACCTTTGGCAACCTCTTCTAAATTTTTGGGAATCTCATTAATACCTAAAGCTGCACTTAGTCCAGTCTGATTCATTAAATTTCTGGCAAATTCCATTCCTCCAGTAATTTCGCCAATGATATAAAAATTTTTCTTGCCAAGAGAATAGGCAAATTCTTTAATTTCTGTTACAAAATATTTGGTAGCTCCAGGATACATATGCTTAACTGTATCGAGCCTGAAACCGTCAATATCTGCATAGGCAATCCAGTATTTATAACATTCGGTTATCAATCGCAAGGCATCAGAAGCCCTAAAATCGTTAAGATCACCTGACCCAGTATCAATATTTTTCAATGAAAAGAAATCTCCTTCAATATATTCAGGAAAGTTTTCCCAATCAGTAATATAGCCTTTCCTGCTAAAACTCTTTAGATCAAATAATTCTATCGGCCAGATACCGCCATCAGGCCAGGCCAGGTCTTTATCTGGATTCTCTGGGTCAATATCAGGTACTCCATCCTGATTACGGAATCCATTTACATCATGAATCTTATCTTCATACTCCGGGGGATCCCCTTCATATGAAAATACATCTCCTGAATGATTAACAATTACATCTAGGATAACATAAATATCTCTGGCATGGGCTTCATCTACAAAGTTTTTAAGATCCTCCCTGCTCCCAAAATGAGGATCCACCTCAAGAAAATTTTGAGTTCCATAACCATGATAACTCTGAGAAAATACAGGCTGTTTTAAGATAGGGCTTACCCAGATAGCTGTAACTCCTAGCTCTTTTAAATAATCTAACTTTTTAATTAAACCTTTAAAATTACCTCCATTCCAGCTATAGCTTGCTTCAAGCCAGCGCTTTTCTTTCTCTTCTGTCTCCAGTGCATTCTCATAATCTTCTTCAGAATTATAGAGAGAATAATCCTCACCATCAGCAAATCTATCAACAACCAGAAAATAAAGGATCTGTTCTTCCCAGGCCTCTGGGGACTTTGTATATTCTCTTTCAGCAGCTAACTTCTTTAATTCGATCTCTTCTATAGATTTCATAGAAACACCTCAATTAAGATAATTAGCCACCGGGTATCAACGCCGGTGGCATATATTTAATAATCAAATCCTAATTTCAATTAATCTTAATAATCCATATCCCGCTGTCCTATCTCTGCAAAAAGTAGCTCGGTCTGTCCTTCTCTTCTAACCCTAATCATAATTTCTTCTCCAACTTCTTTTTCACCAATTATTCTGGCCAGGTCATTCATATCTTCAATTTTTTCCTGATCTATTTCCAGAATTACATCATAGGGCTGTATACCTGCTTCTTCAGCAGGGCTATTTCTAACAACGTCCAATACAATTACACCTTCCTGAGTTTCGAGGTTTAAATGGTTTTGTATCTCCTGGGTTACATTTCGATAATAGACCCCAAGCCATGGTCTCTGAACAACGCCATATTCTTCAAGATCTTCAATAGCAAACTTAACTTCATTTACTGGAATAGCAAATCCTATACCCTGAGCTCTCATAGCAACAGCTGTATTAATACCAATGACTTCGCCATCAATATTAAGCAGTGGGCCACCACTATTCCCAGGATTAATAGCTGCATCTGTCTGGATTAGATTTCTATAATTCCTGATGCCCTCCTGGGTTGGTACCTGAATCGGACGTCCAAGGGCACTAACAACACCGGTTGTAACCGTATGATCAAAGCCAAAGGGGTTACCGATAGCTATTGCCCATTCACCCTGGCGTATTTCATCAGAATCAGCCAATGGAATTGGATTAAAGTCAATATCTGCATCGACCTGAATTATAGCCAGATCAAGCCCCTGATCAGCCCAGAGAACTTCAGCTTCAAAAGGCTCGTCATGACCTTTCATAGTTACATAAATCCTATCAGAACCCTCAATTACATGTTGATTGGTTACAATATAGCCATCTTCAGTCACAATAAAACCAGAACCGAAGCCTTCTCTTATTTCAGGTTCATCATTATCTTCTGGAAATCTATCAGGGAAGAAATACCTAAAGAAAGGATCATCATAAAATGGATGACTTCTATCCATTGGCACTTCTCTCTCAGTTGAAATCCTAACAACACTATCGCCAACTTCACTGGCAATATCAGCTATAACATTATTCTGTCCAGGGATCATATCCTCTTCAGCATTGGCTGCACCTGTAAAAACAAAGGTAAAAATCAGAGCAGAAACAAAAACAAATTTAATTGTCTTTTTAAGTCTCATTACTACCACTCCTTTATTTTTTGATTAATCTTATTATTTAACCACTGACATTCTGTTTTAATTATATTATAACAACTAAACCAAGTCAATCAACAAAAATTCTAGCTAAAACCAGAACAAAAGTGACAAATATCCTCTTAAAAAGCTATCAACTAATCATTCAATTCCATTTCATCTTTCAGCTTTTTAATTTTAATAGCTGCCAGTTGATGGTTAGGATAATAGACAGTTTCATCAGCAGTCTCAATAACTGTAACAAAATTTTTGATAGTCCTGATTCTCCCTTTTTTACCTTCAAAACTTATCAACATCCCTGGGTGGAGATATGATTTCAAAGAATGACGGGCTATATAAGCAGAGATCAATGGCCTCCCGCAAATCAAAACAATTACAAAAACAGATACTAAGATACTACCACCTATCATTAAAAATCCAGCCAGGGAAATAAATGGCACAATATTTAAATAGTCAATAATTGCAAGGAACGTAATTATTATTATAGTAACTTTAATAAAAACAGCAATCTCATGACTATGTTGAACGCCTAATGATAAAGAAAATTTCTCGCTCAATCGAGCCGCTCTTCTGGCTATATAAATACCTAATGAAAGAATCACTATTGCAACTAAAATCTGTGGAATAAAAGCAAGAAAATTATCTAAAAGATTATAAGCAGCTGTTAAACCCAGGGTATTGGCAGATAACATTAACGCTGTAACAATTATCAACCAGTAAATTGCCTGGCCAAGAAGTTGAGATGGTTTCCAACCCTGTTCCCTTAACTGCCTCTCTTTAGTATTTAATTTTCCATACCAGATCCTGCTCAGTGCGATATCTATACCTGCAACCCTTATCCCTAGTTTAACTAGCTTTCTTACAAAAAGAGCAACTAACCAGCCAACCAGAAATATTGCCAGCCCGGCAAAAAGGGTCGGAATATAATTCAAAAAAGATAACCAGTAATCTGTCAGCTGCTGATAAAATTCCGTAAGCATCAATTATTCCTCCTCTTCTCCAACTCGATTAAGCCAGTCAATCAATTTAAAAATTTTATTTATCAGATCACCCTGGGTCTCTTCAGCTTTATCAATCATAAGCTCTAACTGCTGATCAAATCTATTGGCCTTTTTACCAGCTCTATACCAGAGATAGCGACCTTTACGGAATACTATATCCAGCTGTGATTCCCACTGAAATAACCCCTTTGAGACAGCCAGGTTAACGTTTTCAAGAGATTGAAACCCAAGCCCGGTTACCTGCTGAGCCGACCTAAACGGATGGAATACAGCTCTACTCTGATCTAATATCTGTTGAATAGTCATCTGCCTTTCAACCTCTACCTTAGCCAGTAATCCCAGACTAAAGACTCTCAATATAACTGCTAAAACAAAGAGAAAATGGAGACCTTCTAATTCAATAAAATTAAAAGTCAAACTTAAATCAGTAGATAAACCAGCTATTAATCCCCCAATTATTGGGGCAATAGCCGCAGCCAGGCCAGTCCCGGCAGCAAACAAGCCATAATATGCTATCCGATATTTTTCTTTAGCAAGCTGCATTAATAACAATGAAGTTGCCAGGCCAATTCCAGACCAGAAAACCCCGGTCAAAAGATTGATTACCCAGAGCAGATTATAATTAGCAGCAGAAGTAAAAATCCAGATTACAGGCAGCAAACCGGCCCCTAATGAAGAAAAATATAATAAAGATTTACTCCCGATTCTATCAACAAACTGTCCCCAGTATTTCATCCCAATAATATTTGTCGCCGCAGCTGCCAGACCAAATAAAGAGATCAAGGTAAAGGGCAGCTCCAGTGTATTTATCATATAGACTGAGAAAAAAGGGCTGGCCAGTCCAACTGCAAAGGCCCAGGCCATACTGAAAATTATTAGCATCCTAAAATTATTATCCTGGAGTGGAATCTTTAAATTTTCAAAGAGAGTGCTGGAATCTGCCCTTTCAGATTCTGGCTCAACCCCTGATGAAATTTTAGCCAGAATAAACCAGGAAATAATTCCTGAAGAAAGCGTTATAATAAATAAGATTGAATAGCCTGTTAGAGGTATTCCAGGCATTAAGTTTTTCCAGAAATCAATCCAGAACCCGGCCAGTAAACCGGCAGCCATCGCCGAAAATCCAGCATACATATTCCGCCTGCCAAAAAACTTGCCTCTAGAACTTGCCGGGATAATAGCTGAAATCCAGCCCATCCAGGAGACATTACTAAAGGCAGCTGCCAGGCTTGCCAGTAGAAGTAAGAGAAAAAATAAAACAATTACAACCTCCTGAGCAAGTCCTAAATACAAGTAAAGAGGAACTCCAGCAATCAATAACCAGAATAACCTATAAAACCCGGCACTAACTAAACAGGCCTTTTTCTCGCCGCCTATCTTATTAATAAATATCGGGCCAAATATCTGAGCAAGATTGGCTATAGCCGGTAGCGAAGCAAGCAGACCGATAAGATACTCAGAAAGCCCTAATTCCAGAGCAAAACCAGTCAAATATACTCCAGCAAAAATAGTGGTCATAACATTACTAAAGAGCCCATCTTTGATCGAATATTCCATATTCTTGTTTAATAAATTCTCATTTGTTTCTTCCATACAATCACCCTAATAAATCTAATAACCATCTTAGCTAAAATACAAATAACCTGACTAACCTAATATTTAATACTCTTATATATAATTCCTGCTTCTTAAGATTTATCCTGCAGAAAACAAATATTTAATGCAGAAATTAATTATTAAATTGGACATTCCAGCAATTATTTTATAAAATTAATATGTGAAAATATTACTTAAAAGGAGGGTTACAATGGCTGAATGTAAAAACATTGAAGAGAACAAAGATATCTGTAACTGTACTTATACCTGCCCTAGAAAAGGACTCTGCTGTGAATGTCTCCATTATCACAGAGAAAAAGGCCAACTACCTGCCTGCTATTTCGATGAAGAAGCTGAAAAGACATATGACAGGAGTATTGAGCATTTTATCAGTTTAAATCAATAACTGGATTAGAATGAAAAATTATCACCAGGATAGCCTAGAGGAATAATCATAAGTGGAACTTCTTCTATTCCGCCTAGAACCTCCTGAACCTGATTATCCTGAAACGCACCAATCATAACACCCTTTAGGCCAAGATTTTCTGCCATTAAATTAGCATTCTGTGAGGCAGAACCAGCTTCTATTTCAACGTAACGCCTGCCCCTTTCGCCATAACGACCGGTGGTTCTCTGATATTCAGCAGTAATCACCAGTGAGAAAGGGGCTATTTCTATTGCCTGCTGATTTAAGGCAGCGCCGGCAAGCTCCTGAGATCTATCGCCTTCAGCTACTATTTCAAGGCTATTATCTTCTGGTCTATACTTATAAACCCCTGGTTCTAAATCCTCAACCTGACCTGCCATCAGATAAATAGTTAACGGATTAGTTGCTCCAGCTGAAGGAGCAGCCCTGGTCGGCCCGGTAACACCATCCAGCGTAATCCCAATCGTTGACCAGAGAATCTCTGTCACCTTCTCAAGCTCTACTTCTTTGTCCTCAAAATCCCGTACTGAACTCCTATAAAAGATCAACTCACCTAACTCAGTATCTCTAAACTCAACCTCTGGTAATTCCATATCCTGACCGGCTTCTGCTGTCTGAAAAGGCCCTATCAACAACGCTATAATAATAAAAGAGACTGTCAAAAAAGTTTTCTTCTCAAATAATCTTGCTCTCATTTTTACACCTCCAGAATTAATTTTTATAACTCATAATATCATAATGTAACTGGTTTATCTTAATTAAATTATATCGAGAAATTTTCAAAATAACAATGACCACATTTGCAATTTCCAGTAATTATATCGTTCAATAAATAAAATATATTCAAACCCAAATAATTAAGAGACCTTTCCTTCAATATCAACCCAGTACCAACCCAGTACCAACCCAGTCCTAATCCTATCCTAACCTTAGTAGCATATATATCTTTTATACTAATCCTGACAGCCATGAATAAAATCCTTGAAGCCCAATTATTATCTCAGGGGACCAACTCAGGACTTAGATAACTCTATTAAAAATAAAAAACCCTCCATCGGGAAAATGGAAGGTGTTCTAATCATTGATATTAGAATAAGAAAGAATGGTGCGCCCGGGAGAACTCGAATCCCCAGCCTACTGATCCGTAATCAGTCGCTCTATCCAATTGAGCTACGGGCGCATATCTCCAACAATAAGTATAATAACATATACCTGCTGAAAAAGCAAGGGGTTAGAAAATAAATTAGTGATCTAATTAATAGATAAAATTAGCTATTTCTGATAGTATAAACTCAGTCATACTAACCTGGAGGTTAAATTATGAATAAGCCTGTCATCGGAGTTACTCTTTTCAGAAGAGCAAAAGATAAATCTGATTCAAAATACGGAACTATTAATTGTAATTATGTAAAAGCTATAGTAGAAGCAGGAGGTATACCGCTTTTAATACCTATTGTTAATCAACCTCAAGATATAAAATACTATCTGGAATTAATCGATGGCCTTTTATTAAGTGGTGGCCAGGATATCTCACCAGAATTTTATAATGAAAAACCAATAGAAGAACTTGGAGAAGTAGATCCTGACCGGGATAGCTGGGAGCTAAACCTATTTAAAGAAGCCTATAAGAAAAAGCTGCCGGTTCTTGGAATCTGCCGGGGAATGCAGTTAATCAATGTAGCACTTGGAGGATCCTTATACCAGGATATCTACAGTCAGCATGATAATAGCCTGCTTCACACTTCCATTAATGGAGAAAGCTGTGCCTATCATAAGGTCTTGATTGAAGCTGGCAGCCAGTTAGAAGAAATCCTCTGCTGCCTTGACAGCCTCTATGTCAACTCCTATCATCATCAGGCATTAAAAACACCTGGTCAAAAATTAAAAATTGTTGCCCGTTCTGATGAAGGCATTATTGAAGCAATTGAAGCAGAAAATTCAGATCAACATTTTCTTGTCGGAGTCCAGTGGCATCCTGAAGATTTAGCCGGTGTCGATGATAAAAGCCTATCAAACAATTGTTTCCAGCAGCTTTTTAAAGCTCTGATTTCTTCGGCAAAAAGTGGCTCTTAAAATACCAGAATAAAATATAATCATAGCCGGCATGGGTTATTGCTGCTGCAATAATCCCGGCTTCCTGATAAACAAGACCTAACCAGGCCCCTGCCAGCAAATAAAAAATACCAAATAAGACTTTATCAGCTATTTTTTTCTGTCTAAACCAGAAACCAAAATGGGCCAGCATAAAGGCAACTGAAGCAGGCCATATCCCTACCATTTCCTGGATAAAAGCCCTGAAAAGTAGTTCTTCACTTACACCTGCTAGAATGCTCATAAATGCCAATTTCCCAAGGGATAACTTGCAGATAGGCAATATCTCCTCCAGGCCATCTTCAACTAATTCTGGCTTATATTTAATTGCCAGAAAGGCAGGTATAGCTAATACTACCAACCCAACAACTCCTAATAAAGGCTGAATATAAATTGAACGACCAGCAAACAAAAGCTGGAGTGGAGTCATATCTGCAAAAATTCTAATTAGGATAATAGCTGCTGCAATCATTAACAGCATTACTTTAACTACCTGTTGATATAACTTTTTAATATTAATATCTATTTCCATTTAAGATACTCCTTTATATTTAGATAAAAAGCTCTGGAGAGCATGACCCCCCAGAGCTTTTTAGTATTATTCATTTATCTATAATTTACTCTTCGGCATCTTCTGGCTCATAGGCTTTTTCAAGTCGTTTATAGGCCTTATATTTCTTATCAGCCTGCTTTTGGGCATATTCGAAGAGTTCTTCTGCAACTTCAGGGAAAGTCTGCTGCAAGGCTGCAAAACGGACCTCACTCTCCATGAACTCTCTCATAGTTCCAGTAGGTTCTTTAGAGTCC
>SLSL01000043.1 GCA_007130465.1 Halanaerobiaceae bacterium
GCGGTATGGGCATGATGAGAAGATCTGGATCTAATTTCGACAGATATTTAGATTTGAGCGAAGAAGAACTCGAAGAAATTAGAGAACTTCAGAGAGAAGAACTAAGAACAGTCACCAGAATTGAAGTTATAATGGAAGAATATCGCCAGCTGATTAAAGACGGCGCTTCTGATCAGGAGTTAAGATCTATTGAAGATCAAATCTTCGAACTCCAGGAAGAATTAGATAACTCTGGCACTGGCTTCTTTTCAGGTAGTTCCGGTTTATCTCCAAATAGAATCAGACAGCACTGTAACTGGTAATAGCTCTTTACCTCACAATTAATTTGTGAGGTTTTTTTACTTAATCAAGAAATATATCCAGAACCAATTTTACATTTCTATAAAATATATTATAATAGATTACAGAGTTATAAACAGAACGCAAAGATTATCAGGAGGGGTAAAATGGAGTTCGAAGAAGTAATATTTAATAGACGGAGCAAGAGAAGATTCATAGACAAAGAAGTCGAAGATGAGAAAATAAAGAAACTCTTAGATGCAGCAATGGCAGCACCATCGGCTCACAATAAACAACCCTGGCATTTTGTCGTCATTAAAGATAACGAAACAATGGATAAAATTATGGACTTTCATAAATACTCCAAAATGCTTGAAGATGCTCCACTGGCCATAGCAGTCTGTGGCGATAAAAACGCCTATAAAGATTTCTGGGTCCAGGACTGTTCAGCAGCAACCCAGAACCTGTTACTTATGGCGGAAGATCTTGAGCTTGGAGCAGTCTGGCTCGGAGTCTATCCAGTAGAACAATATTACACAAAATTAGCAGACCTACTTGAATTACCAGATAACATTGTACCCTTAAATGTAGTGGCTGTAGGTTACCCAGAAAGAGCAAGTAAAAAACTTGACCGTTACGATAAAGAGAAAGTACATCATGAAAAGTTCGGCAATAATTAGGTAGAATTAAATATTTTTAACAGAAAAGATGACCAGGCAGCTTAAATAAACTGGCAGTTTTTTAAAAAAGAAGCAGGAATTATAGTTTAATTGTAGAATTTAAATATATAGCCGATATAAATTATATGAAATTACTCATTTAAAATGTCCACATTTAAACTGTCACTAGAAAGGGGTTATCAAAATGTCAAATAACCTGGACTACCAGAGCAAAATGTTAGAGGAGATTAGAAAAAGAAACATCTGGACAAAGTTTTATTTAACTGATGGTAGATTATTAGAAGGTGAAATAGTTAGCTTTGATAATTTTGTAATCATAATCAGGCATGGCGAAAAAAACAAGATGCTATATAAACATGCTATAGCAACAGTTGCCCCTGATGAAGATGTAAAAGCAGCCAGTCCAATAGTTGATGAAGATTAATTATTTAATATAAAATCGAATAACTGTTAAAAGGTGCCTCAAGTAGAGGAGAATAGGGAATCAGGTTAAAATCCTGAACGGTCCCACCGCTGTATTCAGTTTATAATATCTCTAGGTCACTTAATTATCATTTTAATAATTAGGGAAGGTCTGGAGTTAGAAAATAATGATGCTGTAAGTCAGAAGACCTGCCTTTTAACTACAAATTTATATTTGTGGGTAATGGAAAAGTTCACACTCCCAGGTGGAGTTGTGGGCTTTTTTTGATTTGAAAATAATTATTATTAATTAAAACTAACTATAAAAGGAGAGATATTAAGATGGAATTATTAGAAAGAACAATCGCTGAAATCGGAGAACTAGATCAGTCAATAATGGAGCAAGCAAAAGTCAGATTAGATAATCTAACAAAGCCAGTAGGAAGCTTAGGAGATTTAGAAAAGTTGGCCATTAAACTGGCAGGAATAAGAGGAGAATTATATCCAGATTTTAATCAGAAAGTCCATATCGTAATGGCTGGAGACCATGGAGTAGCTGGTGAAGGAGTAAGCGCTTTTCCCCAGGAAGTAACGACTCAAATGGTACATAATTTCATTAATAATGGAGCAGCTATTAATGTGCTGGCAGCAGAAGTTGGAGCAGAGCTAAGAGTTGTAGATATTGGAATGATCGATACTATAGATGATCAAACACTAATTCAGAAAAAAATAAAGAATGGAACAGACAATATGGTCTATGGACCAGCAATGACTGAAATTGAAGCAGTCAGAGCTCTAGAAGTTGGAATAGAGGTTGCCCATAAAGCTATAGATGAAGGTGCCAATCTTATTTCCACAGGCGAAGTTGGCATCGGCAATACAACTCCAAGCAGTGCAATCCTTGCTGTTCTAAGTGATTTAGATTTAAAAGAAATAGTAGGAATTGGGACAGGTCTCGACTCCAAAGGGCTAAATAATAAAATTAATACTATAGAGAAAGCAATTAAAACAAATACTCCAGATCCCCAGAATGCTCTGGATATCCTGGCAAAAGTTGGCGGCCTTGAAATCGCTGGCATGGCCGGAGTAATGCTAGGGGCTGCCAGTAGAAATACCCCGGTTATTTTAGATGGATTAATATCTACAGCAGCGGCTTTAATCGCCAGTCAGTTATCACCAGAACTAAGAGACTATTTAATCCCCTCACATAAATCCAGTGAGCCAGGGCATATCAAAATATATGAAAAACTTGGATTAGAACCTTTTATCGATCTCAAAATGAGACTGGGAGAAGGCACAGGTGCAGTCCTAGCAATACCATTTGTGGAAGCTTCAATAAGCATTTTAAAAAATATGGCCACCTTTGAAGAGGCAGGAGTAAGTCAGGGTTAATTATTCCCTGACAAAATCCACCTTTAGTAATTTTAATTGTAACCAACCTGCTATAAATATTTGTTTAAAATAGCCTGGCATTATATAATGATTATATAAATTTAGAATCTGTTAAAACTGAGTTTTAGACCAAATACTTATAGGAATTAAGGTGGTAAACATGACTGGATTAAATTTTACCCTTGCTGGAATTAAAGAGAAGCTAAGCGAGGGTAACTGGAAAATAGAAAAGGTAATAGCAAGATCCTTATCAGTAATAGAAGAAAAAGAAAATTTAATAGCCGCTTTATTGCCTGAGAAAGAACGCAGTAAACGCCTGGAGCAAGATATTAAAAAGCTAAAAGACAATTATTGTGCTGTTAGCTCCAGGCCTGAATTATATGGTGTACCAGTAGCAGTAAAGGATATATTTCATCTCAATGGGTTCAAAACTAGAGCTGGTTCCCAATTGGAGCCGGATCTACTCACTGAAAAAGAAGGATTTCTCATTAAAAAGCTCCGATCCCAGGGGGCATTATTTCTAGGCAAGACAGTGACCACAGAATTTGCCCATTCTGCCCCTGGTCCCACCAGAAATCCCCATAATCTCGAACATACTCCAGGAGGCTCCAGCAGTGGTTCAGCAGCAGCGGTGGCAGCTGGCTACTGCCCATTAGCCCTGGGTACACAGACAATAGGTTCAGTAATTAGACCGGCAGCCTTCTGTGGCATCATCGGTTTTAAACCTACCCAGGGAAGAATTCCAGCTGATGGTCTAATTAAATTCTCTGAGACAGTAGATCAGGTAGGTTTTTTCACCAGATCAATTAGTGGAGCAGAGATAGCATTCACCAGCCTATTACCCTCCAGTCAGTTCAAAAAAGTTAATAAGCTTCCAACACCTGTTTTAGCCTTACCTGATCCTGCATATCTCAATCAGGCAGGTAAAATAGCTTTAAAAAATTTAGAGGACAGTCAATTAATTCTAAAAGAAGCAGGCTTTCAGATAAAAAAGACATCTATCCTTAATGATATAGCAGAGATTAATGACTTCCACAGAATTCTGATTGCCTATGAATTTGCCAGTTTTCACAAAGACTGGTATAGAGAATATAAAGATCTTTATAGAGCAGAAACAGCTGAACTAATTAAAGAAGGTCTAAAAATCAAAGAGGAAGACTATCTTCAGGCAAAAGATAAGCGCTTAAAATTAAAAGAGAAATTCAAAGAAATAATGAATGAAGAGGGAATAGATATTTTCATCTCCCCTTCAGCAACTGGTCCAGCACCTGAAGGCCTTAAGTCTACAGGCAATCCAGTAATGAATCTACCCTGGACAAATGTTGGTTTACCAGCAATCACAGTACCATCAGGAAAAACTGATAAAAGTTTACCTCTAGGCCTGCAGCTAGCTGCCAGCCATGGAACAGACGAAAAGCTATTGACCTGGACTATAAAAATTTCAGAAATTTTAAAGGAAAGATAGCTTTCAATATAAATGTTATTTATAAGGTTAAGTCTCTAATTGTTTTTCTTAAAATTTAATTTTTAACCATTCCAGGGAAAAATCTAAAGAAATAGCAAGTTAAGCCCCATTAATAATTCTAAAAACTGATATTAGCAATGATGGTGGCAAGAAGGTAATAGTAAGGAAGCCAAACCATATACAGGTGGAGCAAAGTTTTTAATTATATATTGATCATTTAATCATGAAACTTAAATAAGGAAAGGTGTAATAAAATGAATAAAGTAACTAAAAATTTTGTTAGAGATTCATTTTCCCAGGCAGCTAATGAATATACTAAAGCAACAGAGGATATCGGTCTCTGGGAGTCAGAAGAAAAAATCTGGGCTGAAGGTAAAGAGGACGAAAGAGTCTATGAGTATGGCGATAAAATTTTGCCAACTGGAGAAGATGGCAGAGATACCTTTATTCATTTTCCTGACCGCCAGGAGATAGTCGAATGCTTAAAAAAGTCAATCTGCAACTAGTAGAAGACTTCTACAGAGAAGCTCTCATAGAAGAAAGTAATGAAATCAAAGAATTTTCAGCTGAATGCCGATTCTGGATCACTAAAAAGTAACCAGGAGGCCTATCATACTATGGAAAACAATACAGAATCAGATAATCGACTTAATTTCAAAATTAAAAAGCCTAAAGATATAAGGAAAATAGGGCAGATTCTTTCAGTCATTCTTTACATTATATTAATAATTTTAACAGTTGGTTTCTCCAATACTTATCTCTATTTCACCAGTATGAACTTAGCAATCCTATCTGAATTAATCTTTATGGCTTTCCCATTTATGGTCTTATTTTATGCATATAGAAAACTCAAACTTCTATATTACTCATATTTTTTCAGTGCCGGATATTTCATGCTAACATTTTCTATAATAAGTGATGTCAATACAGAACGCTTACAGCAGCTGGGTTACAGCAATATAGATATCCTAATTGGAGTCATAGGCTGGGCCTTACTGATTGTTTTAATATATCTCCCCTGGAAATATAAAAAAATTGAATAAATAATTCTTCGATGCACCTGCCTCCTGTATAAAATAACGGAGAACAGTGATAGAATTAAAAAGTAAGTTAAAAGTCCTCCAGAATCTTTTGCCCCGGGGCAAGAGCGCAGTGTCCAGACTACAACTTCCAAGAAAGAGGAGGCAAGAAATGGAGGAGATCATCGAACTCTTTACCATTTACACCGTCATCAACCCTACATTAACCCTACACCAACCCTACACCAATTCTTATCTCATATTTACAAAATCCTGCCCCAGTCAGACTTTTATGCTTGTCCTCAAAAGTCCTGCACCTGAGTTGAATAATAAATAATAAATAGTATAATATTATATATGTGTAAAATTTTTAACAGGATTTAACCTGGACCTGAAGGCTATCCAATGAAACTCTTAATCACAAAAAACGATACAAAAGGAATAAAGCTATCATTATTACCTTGCTATTATTTATCATGCTCTCAGCATTTCTGGACTCACTGGGAACCATGATCCCGATTTTAATTCTCAGCTCAATTTATGAAATGAATGAAAATAATATCTGGGTAACAGGTACTGATGGCAGCAGTTACTCAATGGCTGATAGTCTGATTGCTAATTACTGGGTAAAGTCAAACTCTGAATATGATATCATCTTTTCTGTCATGTTTATAATCACTGCTATAACTCTGGTTTCACTAAACCTCCTTAATACGGTGGAGTCGCCAGAATTCATAACCTACATGGGTCAGTCAATTAATGATATAATGATAATGACCTGGTATTTATCCAGGGAATTTAAAACTAAAATATTATAAGCCTTGTTAATGAATAAAATCCAGACCAGTTATTTTTAAGAGGAAAACAGATGGAAAAGATACTGGAAGCCAAAAATGCATATAAAGTTTTCGACAAGTCAGAAAAAAATAAAGTTGGAATATTAAAGGGAATAGATCTCCAGGTAAATCAGGAAGAATTTGCTGCAATTATGAACCGTTCTGGTCAAACCCCACCTGATATAATTTTTGGAGATGAACCAGCAGGAGCCTTAAAAACTTCAGCTTCCTGGTAAATAATGAATATTTTAAATGAAATAAATCAACAGGGCACCATCCTGCTAATAGTCACCCATGATTATAAATAGCTGTTCGAGCCGAGAGAATCATCTATCAGACGGCAGAATCGAGTCAGAATATATAGCCGGCAAATATAATAAAGAAGATAACTATTTTAAAAAAAGAAAAGATAAATAATTGGCTAAAGTTCAATGGTTTTTAATTTGAAAGGAGAGGCCTGCTTGAAAATAACAGTGATCTATGGCAATAACAAAAAGGGCAGCACCTATAATTCAGTCCAGTTACTAAAAGAAAAGTTAAACGAGCAAGGAAAAATCGATTATACTGAAATATTTCTCCCGACTGACCTCCAGGAGTTCTGCAGAGGCTGTTTTAACTGTATTCTAGATGGAGAAGAACTATGCCATAACAGTAACTATGTTCAGCCTATTATTGATAAAATGCTGGCAGCAGATGGTATAATCCTGGCATCACCAGTATATTCCCTGGATGTTTCAGCCCCAATGAAAAACTTACTGGATCATCTCTGCTATCTATGGATACCCCATCGTTCCAGAACTGAATTCTTCAGTAAAATCGGTTTCGTGCTCGCAACTGCAGCCGGCACCGGGACAAAAAGGACCAATAAAACCTTAAAATTAAGTCTGGATTATCTTGGTTTTAAAAGGGTTTATTCCTATGGCGCCAATGTAGCAGCCTCAGACTGGTCTGGAGTCAGCACCAAAAAGAAAGAAAAAATAGAATCAGATCTGGCCAATAGGGCAGATAAATTTTATAAAGCAACTTTAAATCGCAAGAAACTAAGGTATAGACCTAAAACAAGAGTGATATTCCTAATGATGAAAAAACTAATTAAAGGTTATGATCAGGCCAATCTCGATAGAACTTACTGGCAGGAACAGGGCTGGTTTGATAACAAATCTCCATTCAAAGGCAGGAAAACAGATGAAGACAACTAAAGCAGCAGCTATATTTGTAATAATTGTTGGGATATCAATGCTTGGAATGTGGGGGGAGTATTTTACCTTACCAATAATATTCCAGAAATTGAAACTAAACCTATAGAGCTCACATTTCATCTAATCGCAGAGTTTATTACAGCATTTCTACTAATAATTGCAGGAGTCGGAGTATTAAACTCAACCGTCTGGGGTTATAATCTCTATTTAATTGCAACAGGAATGGTTCTATATACTATGATAATGAGTCCAGGCTATTTTCTCCAGGCCGGCGATATCAGCTTCTTAATTATGTTCTCCGTCCTATTATTATTATCACTTTA
>SLSL01000036.1 GCA_007130465.1 Halanaerobiaceae bacterium
ATTGCTTACAATTAATTTAAAATTTTCATCATGCTTAATTCCATCATAAATATCTTCTGCCATAAATAATGGTGTAATATTATCTGATTTGCTATGAACTATCATTACTGGAACATCAGAATCAATAATCTGTTCAGAAAGATTTGCATCCTGATATGAAAAACCAAGTTTGAATCTTGTATATAAGTTTCCAGAAAGTAGCATGTAA
Organism: Halanaerobiaceae bacterium; assembly: GCA_007130465.1. Lineage (GTDB taxonomy): Bacteria > Bacillota > Halanaerobiia > Halanaerobiales > Halarsenatibacteraceae > Halonatronomonas. The sequence goes on from SLSL01000036.1 coordinate 209, forward strand.
TTAATTGGATAAAAAGTTTCTACTTTATTCAATTGCTGACTTATAGGAAATTGCATCTCGCTTAATGCAGAGTCAAGAATTACATAATCAATATGATCATTACCATGTTCAGTACTAATATATAAACCTGCAGTAATTCCACCAAAAGATATACCCCAAAGGCCAATATCATATGAAAAATTATCTTCCAGATAATTTACATAATCTTTAAGATCATATCTTTCTAAAACTCCATATGTATTATTAGCTGCCATATTCTCACCTGAGCTTCTTTGATCATAAGTAAGAACATCTATTCCTGCTTCTAAAAAAAGTTCCGCATAGGGATAGACAGACCTTCTATTACCGCCTGAACCATGAACCATTATTATAATCTGATCTGTTGATTCTCCTGATAAAATTAACTCTCCAGGTATTTTATGTTCTTCCCTGCTTGACTCTATCTCAAGTTCTTTTATATCATATTTATTTCTGAATTCAGCCAATCCAAATTGCTCCATATCTTTTAACTCTTTAGTAATATTATCAAGGCTGGTACGTTGATTATCAGTAAACTGCATAGAACCATTATAAACGAATCTTCCTAATGAAAAACTATTGATAATTATAAAAGCTAAAATAATAATTGCAATTATAATTTTTTCCATTATAAAACCACCTTTAAATCTTTGATACTAATTATATTAAAAAGAGCTCTGATTTAAAAATCAGAGCTCTTTTGACTTAAAAATGTTTATCTAATAATTCATCCATCACTCCACTATCAATTACATCCTGAAGACCAGCATTTAATTTGTCCAATAACTCAGTATTACCTCTAGCTACAGCTAAACCATATTCTTCACCGGTAACAAGTTCTGCAATCATTAATACTGGATTCTCAGCTGCATATCTCTGGGCAACTGGGGTATCCAATACCACACCCTCTACGTTTTCGTTAATAAGGTCTTGAACTGCTAGCACAAAAGTATCAAAATGAGTTACATTACCTGTTAATATTCCAGTGTCCTGAAGATGTTCTTCAACCCAGAGATCACCAGTTGTACCAGTCTGAACTGCCAGGCGATTATCACCAAATAAAACAGTCACATTGTTGCCGCTATCTTCTTTTACAAGTAAAGCCTGATTGGCAGAATAATATGGATCTGTAAAATCTACTACCTGAGCTCTTTGCTCAGTAATTGTCATACCAGCTGCAACAACATCAATAGTACCTGCCTGTAAACCAGGAATTAAAGAATCAAAACTGATATCCTGTATCTCAATATCAAATCCCTGGCTCTCACCAATAGCTCTCATTAAATCAATATCAAATCCAACTACCTCTCCATCCTGAATATATTCAAATGGAGGAAAACCAGCACTTGTTCCAACTACATAGGTTTCAGCCATGACAGTAAATCCAGAAAAAGCTACCATTAAAGCAAGAGCTAACATTACAACAAAAGTTCTTTTTAACATACTTTTAACCCCCTTATTAAAGTTGACTAAATTAAAAACATTTCTTTAAAAAATTTTAACCAAATCCTGGAATCTTTAACTTCTCTTCGACTATATCAATAATCCAGGTGCTTATCCAGACAATAATCAGATAAATTATTGCAACAATTAGATAAACCCTGAAGAACTGATAATTACGACTGGCTATAAATTTGCCCTGAGTCATTAAATCTGGAGCTCCTATAACATAAGCAAGTGATGTATACTTTAAAATATATATGAATTCATTCGTCCAGGCAGGAATTGCCCAGCGAATAGCCTGTGGTAATACAACAATAAAAATTGTCTGCCAGCGGCTCATTCCTAATGAGTAAGCAGATTTAAATTGATCAGAGCTTACTGATTCAATCGATCCTCTTGTATACTCTGCCTGATAAGCAGCACAATTGATAGTGAAACCAAGATAAGCAACTGTTACCGCTGTCATTCTAATCCCATATGGCGGTAGAGCAAAATAAAGAATAAATAGCTGAGCCAGCATTGGAGTTCCTCTAATGATTTCAATATATGCTGTACAGAGCCAGGCTACTGGTTTTGAACCAAAACTTCTCCCTAAAGCTAGCAATACTCCAAAGATTGTTCCAAAGAACATAACAACAATTGTTAAAGTAAAAGTAAATCTTAAACCACTCATTAATCTACCAAAATTACTTATAAAGATATCTATAATTAAATATTGCGAAAGAAAATCAACCAACTCTACTCACCGCCTTTACCATAGAGATCATCAAGTTTAAATAAGAACTGCCTGGTTCTTTCGTTTTCCGGCCCCTTAAACATAACTTCAGGATGGTTCTGCTCTACAATTTTGCCGCCTTCCATAAATATAATCTCATCTGATACTGAACGGGCAAAACCCATTTCATGGGTAACAACTAACATTGTCATACCTTCTTCAGCAAGTTTTTTCATTACATTTAAAACTTCGCCAATTAATTCAGGATCTAAGGCTGAAGTCGGTTCATCAAATAACATTAATTTAGGCTGCATTGCTAAAGCTCTAGCTATTGCAACCCGCTGTTTCTGTCCACCAGATAGCTGGGCCGGATAGGAGTCATCAACATCTGTTAAACCGACTCTATTTAACTCAAATCTAGCAATATCTTCCGCTTCATTTTTAGATATCTTCTTTACTTTTCTTAAACCAAGCATAACATTCTTTTTTGCAGTCAGGTGATGGAAAAGGCCAAATCCCTGAAATACGTAACCAATTTCCTGCCGTATCTTATTAATATTTTCTGCAGTAACTATTTCTTTGTCTTCCAGCCAGATTTCTCCTGAATCTGGCATTATCAATCTATTAATACAGTTCAAAACAGTACTTTTACCGGTGCCACTGGGACCTATAATAACTTTATTTTCTCCAGTATTTAATGAGAAAGAAATACCATCTAAAACAAGATTATCTCCAAAACTTTTCTTTAAATTTTTAACCTGAACAAGTGGTTTATTCTTCATTATCTGCTCTCAGCTCCTATCCCAGGTACTTTCAATTTAAATTCTACTAATTTCAATAACCTGGTAACTCCAAAAGTTAAAATAAAATATATTGCTGCTATCATTAAAAATATTGTTAGGGGATCATATTCCACTGCTATAATATATTGTCCCTGTCTTAATAATTCTGCAACTCCTATTGCATAAGCAAGAGAAGTATCTTTAAGGATTATTGCATATTCATTGGCAAAGGGAGGTATAAAGCTTCTAATTGCTTGAGGAAATATAACATAAATAAAAGTCATATACTTACCCATCCCAATTGAATATGCAGCAGTTATCTGATCTGAGCTAACTGCTTTAAAAGTACCTCTAAAAATTTGAGCCATATAAGCAGAGGCTCTAATCCCAAGACCTAATACAGCAGCATTAAAAGGTCGAATTCTAAAGCCTAAGTTTGGCAGACCATAAAATACTAAAAGTAATAAAACAAGCTCAGGTATACTCCTAATTACTTTGCCATATAATGCAGTTAACTTTTGAATTAATTTATTGCCATAGGTCTCTCCGAAAGCTAGGATAAGACCTAATATAAGGCCGAATATTAAAATAAGTACTGTTAATTGTATTGTTATAATAGTACCTCTTAATAATGCAGGTATCGAATTAATAATTAATTCTACTCTTCCATCCAAAAAACTCTCCTCCTTTTATTATTATTTAAATGTATATGATATTATTCAACAAGTATCAAATTTATCCTGCATGATAAGTAAATAATTTTCTTTACTAATAATCTAAAATCTTGAAAATGATTGTTATATTATTTTTTGATTTCATATCTATTTATGCTATAATCAAAAAAGTTAATATTAAATTTGAAAGGAAGCGATAAGATGGAATTAAGCTTTAAACAGGCCATTATTCCAGTAATAACTATGGCTTTTTTAATTATTATGTCTGTATTATTCTGGGATGTTCCAATCCAGATTGCTTTATTTTTTGAAATTATAATAATCGTCTGCTTAGCACTTTACTGGGGATATAGATGGAATAAAATTGAGAAGATGATGTTTTCAAGCTTTAAAAATATTGGCAATGTAATTATAATCTTATTTTTAATTGGAATGATGATCGGGCTCTGGATAGCAATTGGAACTGTACCTACAATGATTTATTATGGTTTGCAAACTATAAATCCAGAATATTTTTTAGTTTTAAGCTTTATTTCAACTTCAATGGTTTCAATGGCTATAGGCACAGCTGTTGGAACTGCAAGTACCATTGGTCTGGCTTTAATAAGTATAGCTGAGACTTTAGGAATGAGTCTGCCATTAGCAGCTGGGGCTATTATTTCAGGAGCTTATGTAGGTGATAGAATGTCTCCTGTTTCATCTATTGCCAATATTACTGCCCATAGTGCTGAAGCTGATATTTTAGACATGGTAAAAAGCATGATGACAACAACTATTTTCCCTTATATAACTGCAGCTACTATCTATTTATTATTAGGGTTGAATTTAGATGGAATTGGTGAAAATGCAGAAGGGTTTTTAGAATTAACTTCTGCCCTTGATGGCTACTTTATGATTTCACTCTGGATGTTTTTGCCACCAATATTAATTATTACTTTAGCTTTCTTGAAAACACCAACAATTTTAAATCTTGCCATCAATATAATCTTTAGCTTAATTTTAGGTATAGCAGTTACAGACCGGGGCTGGCCTGAACTATTAAATATTATGTTCCAGGGTTTTGAGGAGACTTCTGGGATAACATTTATAGATAATATTCTGGCAAGAGGTGGATTGACCAGTATGTTAGAATTAATATCTCTAATAATATTTGCTGTGATTTTAGGAGGATTATTAGAACAATTAGGTGTTTTAGATAGCATATTAAAGCCAATAGTTCATCACATTACAGGTAAAATTAAACTTGCTCTGGTAACTGTATTTTCAAGTATATTATCTGCTATCTTAGGCTGTAATCAATTTCTTGCTGTATTTTTGCCAGCAAGGATGTTAATTCCCCATTATGACAGAATAAAAGTAAAGCGGAAAGAATTAGCCCGGGCTCTCGGTGATTCTGGACTAGTATTCTCTCCGCTTATACCGTGGAATGTTAATGCTTTAATGATGACAGCAGTGTTAGGGGTTGATACTTTTTATTATGCACCCTATGCATTCTTTATATTACTTATGCCTTTATCAAATATTTTAGTTACAATATTAAAATATAGAAATAAAACTAGTTAATTAAGGTCTGATTAATATTTTAAGGGAAGATTTTTCTCTGGCAGCTTTTAAAGCTTCTAAAGAATCATCAAGTTTAAATTCTTCAGTAATCAGTTTATCAAGGTAAAAATTATTTCTTGCCAGTAAATTTAAAGCTGGCTCAAAGGGTCCACACCTTGAACCTAAGAGCTGTATCTCGTTTATTGCAAGTCCTGCTAAATTCATATCATGGTTTTTTGCTGTTGTTGTTTTATAGATTATTTTACCCTCAGGTGCAACCAGGTCAATTGCAGACTTTAAACCTGAAGTGCTCCCGGTTGCTTCAACTACAACTGGTATGTCTGGCTCTTTTTCTGTATATAATTTTTCAAGATATGTCTTTAGATTGAGTGGTTTCAGTGTATCTAATTTTTTCTGGTGACGACCAATCATTTCAATATTAAATCCAAGTGCCCAGAGTGTTCGAGCTATAATTAAGCCAAGTTTGCCGTCTCCTATTATCATTATTTTTTCAGATGGTTTAAGATGATATTGCTCTGCAATTTCAACGGCTGCTGCAATCGGCTCAGTAAAGACAGCCTCTTCATCAGTAACAGTCTCTGGCACAATATGAAGATTTTCTCTAGGAAGAGTTAAATATTCAGCCAGAGCACCATCTTTATCCCGCATACCAATAGCTTTTATATTTTTGCAATGTCTATATTGGTTATTTTCACATCGGGAGCAATTATAACAGGGGATATTAATCTCACCAACAACCCTCTTGCCCTCTAATTCACCCTCCGGGTCATTAACTACTTCCCCAACGAATTCATGGCCAAGAACTCCATTAAATTCAATCATCCCGGCTATAACTTCAAAGTCAGTATTACATAGGCCAGCCAAACTAACTTTAATTAAAACCTCATTTTTAGCTGGTTCTGGTTTAGCTATATTTTGAACTTTCACTTCACCATCTGTTACAGTTAATGCTTTAATGATTGCCGCCCCCTTATAATTCACTAGATAATTAAACTAACTTATAATCTGCTGAATAATTAAGCTAATAGATTCTTTAACTCTTCTGCTAAACTAACTCCTTCTTCTGTGTCAGAAATTATATCTATTTCTTCAGGTCCTGATATTCCAAGCTCAATTTCAGCCGCTCTAGCTATCTGTTCCAGCTTAAAAACCGGTGTATTCATAATAATATCTGTGCTACCTAAATTCTTTAGCATGGCCACACCTACAGCATCAACTGCTACAGGGTCTCTAGAAACTAAAAATACATTAGAATCAACCCTTGTTCCAGATGATGGACCACCGGTAGTAAAAGCCTCGACTCCATCAATTATATAAAGGTCAGGTTGATATGCCAGAGAAATCTCTGCAATCATTTTCCGCATATCATCAGAATTATGAAGCTGTCTCATATAATTTGTGCCTTCTCTTGGGATGATTCCAACTGCCAGCTTTAAGGCCATTGTAAACTGACCACCATACTGGTGAGTCTTTAAACAACCTGTAGCAATAATATGATCTACTTCATTAAGTATCTGCGGTATTTGAAAACCATCTGGCCAGTGTAATCTTTCTTGATTAAAATGTACAAGTTGATCATCAGAAAGTTGATCAAAATTAATAATTTCAACATCATATTCTTCAGCTATCTCAAATATACCCTTTTCTCGCATAACCTCTTCTGTATCTGGTGGGCCGCTTCTTTCACCAATTATTATTCTCTCTGCGCCAGCATTTTTAAGTTCTTCAATAATAGTTATCAGAGTATCATTATGGGTAGAGCCAGGAGCAGGATCTGCAGTGTTAAAATTAGGTTTAACCAAGACACTGTCTCCCTTTACATCAATTAGTGGTATTAAATTCAGACTTCTCTTAACTCCTTCCGCTCTCTCTGAAGTTTTAATTAGACCAACCTGACTCCTGTTAGATGCATAAACAGTATTATCCCAATCAGTAAAGGATAATAATGAGAGACTTAAAATTGTACTACCTGTAAGAGAAATGAACTCACGCCTATCCAGATTATTAGATAAACCAAAAATATTTTGCATTTTTAACACCCTTTTCCTATTGGTTTTAAGAATATTGAAACCAGATAAATTATATCTAATAAACTATAATCTAATTTTACTATATCATTAATATAAACTTATTTAAACTGGCACTGAATTTAATATTATAATAAATATTAA
>SLSL01000010.1 GCA_007130465.1 Halanaerobiaceae bacterium
ATATGATGGATGAGAGACCATTTGATACTGTTTATGTTCATGGCTTGATTAGAGATGCTCAGGGACGGAAGATGAGTAAGTCTTTAGGTAATGGGATTGATCCTCTAGAAGTGATAGATGAATATGGTGCTGATGCACTGAGATTTATGTTGATTACAGGTAATACTCCTGGAAATGATATGAGGTTTAGAGATGAACGCTTAAATGCCAGTCGGAACTTTGCCAATAAGATCTGGAATGCTGCCCGGTTTATGTTGATGCATGTTGAAGAAGATGATGATCTTAATATTGAAGAGTATTATAATGACTTAAATTTATCTGAAAATTGGATTTTAAGTCGACTGAATGATACAATAAAAAGAGTAAATGAAAATATGGAGAAGTATCTCTTCGGTGAGGTTAGCAAACATCTCTATGACTTTATCTGGAGTGAATTCTGTGACTGGTATCTGGAGTTGATAAAACCAGAATTATATGATGATGAGAATCCTGAAAAACAGCGAAAAGCTGCTAGAGTAGGACAATATTTATTGAGCAGAATATTGCAGTTATTGCATCCGATTATGCCCTTTATTACTGAGGAGATCTGGAATAAGCTGCCTGGTACTGAGGATAGTATAATGTTAAGTGACTGGCCAGAGGTCAATGATAGCTACCATGATCAGGCTTCTCTTGAGCAAATGGAAAAAGTTCAGCAGATTATTAGAGAGATCAGAAATATCAGGAATGAATTTAAAGTTAATCCTGGTAAGAAGATAACTGCTATTTTTGAGACTAAGGATAAAAATGACATCTTAACTGATCAGGCTGTTAGTTATATCAAGGATTTAGCTTCAGTTGGAAATTTAGAGATTAATGCTTCAGTTATTGATAAGCCTGCTAAAGCTGCTTCTGCTGTAGTCGACGATATTGATATTATTCTGCCGCTAGAAGGCATGATTGATATTGATAAAGAGATTAAGCGACTGGAAAAAGAGGCTGATGAGATAAGAGCTGAAATTAAGCGCTCTGAAGGTAAACTGGCCAATGAGGGTTTTGTTAATCAGGCCCCTGAGGAATTAGTTCAGGCAGAGCGAGAGAAATTGCCGCAATTTGAGGAGAAATTGGAGAAGGTTTTAAAGAGAATTGAAGAATTAAAAAATTAGTCAGGAGGAATATTTATGACATGTGCCTGTAATGGCGAAAAGAATAAGGAGAAATATTTTGAACCACTATATATGATATTTGAAGAATATGGGCCTGATGACAAGAATTTAATACCGGTTTTACAGAATGCTCAGGATGAATATGGATATCTCCCTGAGGATGTTCTCAAGGAGATATCCTCTCATATGAAGATTCCTTTATGTAAGGTTTATGGTGTTGTGACTTTTTATACTCAATTCCATCTTGAACCCAGGGGAGATAATATTATCCGAGTATGCATGGGGACTGCCTGCCATGTTCGAGGTGCCAGTGATATTTTTGAAGTTGTCAATGATGAGCTTGGGATTGCTGATGGAGAGACTACTGAGGACCTTAAATTTACACTTGAGAGAGTTGCCTGTATTGGTGCCTGTGGATTGGCCCCTGTAATAATGGTTAATGATAATACTCATGGCAGACTGACCCCTGATAAAACCAGGGAGGTTTTGGATATTTATAGGTAGATATTGCTGATAATTTGATTTCTTTGAATCTTAGAGGAGGGAAGAAATTTGTGAAATCTTTAGAAGAATTAAAGGAAATTAGGGATAAGTATAAAAATGAAATTCAGATAAGGAAGAAGGAGTTTAGAGAAGAAGAACATATTCATAAAGCTCATGTAATGGTCTGTACCGGTACAGGCTGTGTATCTTCAGGGGCAAGAGATGTTGTTGCTGAGTTTAATGATGAGCTTGGCAGTAGAAATCTTGAAGATGAGGTTAAAGTAGTTGGTACTGGCTGTCATGGGCTCTGTGAACTGGGGCCGCTGGTAATAGTTTATCCTGAAGGAACATTTTATTCTGAAATTACAAGAGATGATGTGGCAGAGATAGTTGAAGAACATATTATTGATGGTCAGATTGTTGAAAGATTATTATATGAAGATAAATCTGGTAAGAAGATTGCTGGGTATAATGATATTGATTTCTATAAGCGGCAGAAACGGATTGCCCTTAAAAACTGTGGAAAGATTAATCCTGAAAGCATTGAGGAATATTTTGCTGAAGGTGGGTATGAAGCTTTAGGGAAGGTTATTGATGAATTAAGTCCAGAAGAAGTTATTGAGATGGTGAAAGATTCTGGCCTTCGCGGCCGTGGTGGTGGCGGTTTCCCTACTGGCCTTAAATGGTCATTTGCTGCTGGAGCCCCTGGAGATAAAAAATATGTTATCTGTAATGCAGATGAAGGGGACCCTGGAGCTTTTATGGACCGGAGTGTCTTAGAAGGAGACCCTCATGGAATTATAGAAGGAATGGCAATATCTGCTTATGCTATTGGTGCTGATGAGGGTTATATTTATGTTAGGGCCGAATATCCACTGGCTGTTATGAGACTTAAAAAAGCGATTATAGATGCTGAAGAATATGGGATTTTAGGTGACAATATTTATGATTCAGATTTTTCCTTTGATTTGCACGTCAAAGAAGGGGCTGGAGCTTTCGTCTGCGGCGAAGAGACTGCCTTAATGCAATCTATTGAGGGGAATAGGGGTATGCCTACACCCAGGCCTCCTTATCCTGCTGTTAAAGGTCTCTGGGGAAAACCGACTAATATAAATAATGTTGAAACTCTAGTTAATATTCCATATATTATTTTAGAAGGGCCTGAGAAATTTTCTGCCGTTGGGACTGAAGGCAGCAAGGGTACTAAAGTATTTGCCCTGACCGGTAAAGTTAATAATACTGGTTTAGTTGAAATTGCTATGGGTACAACTTTAAGAGAGATTATATTTGATATTGGAGGCGGTGTTCAGGGTGGCAAAGAGTTCAAAGCTGTTCAGACCGGTGGGCCTTCAGGGGGTTGTGTCCCGAAAGAACATCTTGATTTGAGCATTGATTACGAGTCTTTATTAGATGTTGGAGCTATGATGGGTTCTGGCGGTATGGTTGTTATGGATGAAGATACCTGCATGGTTGATGTTGCAAGGTTCTTCCTTGACTTTACCCAGAGTGAGTCCTGTGGCAAGTGTACACCCTGCAGAATTGGTACAAAGAGAATGCTCCAGATTTTAGAGAGGATTACTCAGGGCGATGGTCAGGGTGGAGATATTGATCTGCTGCTTGAATTAGGTGCTAGAGTTAAAGAGACTTCTTTATGTGGTCTTGGTCAGACAGCTCCGAATCCAGTATTGAGTACGATCAAATTTTTTAGAGATGAGTATGAAGCTCATATTTATGATAATTACTGTCCAACCGGGAGTTGTGATGAGCTTGCACTTCCTTATTGGATTGATAAAGATATCTGTATCGGTTGTACTGCCTGTGTTAATGAATGTCCAGTTGATGCTATTAGCGGGGAAAGAAAAGAACCTCATGTAATAGATGAAGATGCATGTATTTCCTGCGGTGCCTGTGCTGAGATCTGTCCAGTCGATGCTATTTTTCAAAAATAAATTTAAGGGGATGTGAATATGGCCTTAATTAAAATAAATGGTAAAGAACATGAGGTGGAATCAGACCTTTCAATTCTTGAAGCTGTGAGAGGAGAAGGTTATGAGATTCCAACTCTCTGTTATCATCCAGATTTAAGTATTAGTGGTGGTTGTAGATTATGTATAGTCGAAGATGTTGATTCAGGACAATTAATCACTTCCTGTTCTACTGGTGTGACTGAGGGGTTAGAAATAAAGACTGCAAGTGAAAGGGTTGAAAGGGCCAGGAGAAGTGTTGTTGATCTGCTATTAAGTGATCATCCACTTGACTGTATGATCTGTGAGGCTGATGGTAATTGTACTTTACAGGATCTGGCTTATAGATATGGTTTAAATGAGTCAACCCTGGGCAGTAAAATTGATCCTAGATTTGAAATAGAACATGATAATCCTTTTATTGTTCATGATCCAGATAAATGTATTCTATGTGGTCGCTGTATAAGGGTTGACAATGAGATTCAGTGTTCAGATGCTATAGATTTTATTAATCGTGGTTTTACAACCAGAATAGCTGCAGCATTAGAGAAAGATTTAGGAGATGATGATTCTACTTGTGTTTTCTGTGGTCAATGTGTTGAAATGTGCCCAACTGGTGCTTTAACATATAAGCCGTCAATTGGTGAGGGAAGAGAGTATAATTTAGAACATACTGAGACAACCTGTGGATATTGTGGAGTTGGCTGTAAGTTAGATCTTAAAACCCGAGGCAATAAGGTTGTTGAAGTTGGATCAATCTATAGAGAAGGCACTCCTAATCCAGTTGGAGAGGCCTGTGTTAAAGGCCGGTTTGGTTATGAGTTTATTGATCATCCTGATCGATTGAAGACTCCTTTGATTAAAGATAAAGAGACTGGTGAGTTTAATGAGGCCAGCTGGGATGAGGCTTTAGATTATATTGGAGACAAGTTCAATCAGATAAAAGAAGAATCTGGTGGAGATGCCTTTGGTGCTCTCTGTTCTGCTCGGTGCAGCAATGAAGATAATTATCTGATGCAGAAATTGATGAGGGCAGGATTAGGATCTCATACTATTGATCACTGTGCTCGGTTGTGACATTCCTCCACTGTGGCCGGTCTGGCCAAAAGTTTTGGTAGTGGAGCTATGACTAATTCTATTGCAGAGATAGATGATTTAGATGTGATTTTTGTTACTGGTTCTAATCCAATTGAAAATCATCCAGTAATTGGGAGTAGAATGAAAAAGGCGGTAAAAAATGGTGCCAAATTAATTCTTGCTGACCCACGAAAAATTGAATTAGCTGAAGAGGCTGATGTATTCATCCAGCAACGGCCTGGTAGTGATATTGCATTGATTAATGGGATGATGAATGTGATTTTAGAAGAAGGTTTACAGGATGATAAGTTTATTAAAAAGAGAACAGAAAATTATGAAGCAGTAGAAGATGTTGTAAGTCAGTACCCACCTGAAAGAGCTGAAGAGATTACTGGTGTTCCTGCTGAGGATATTAGAAGGGCTGCCAGAATATTTGCAAAGGCTGAGAATGGCGCAATTTATTATGCTATGGGAGTTACTCAGCATACAAGTGGTACTGCAAATGTAACGTCTTTGACATCCCTTGCTTTATTAACTGGAAATGTTGGGAAAGAAGCTAGTGGTGTTAATCCATTAAGAGGGCAGAGTAATGTTCAGGGAGCCTGTGATTTAGGTGGTTTACCGAATGTATTTCCAGGTTATCAGAAAGTTATTGATCCTGAAATTAGAGATAAATTTGCTAAGGCCTGGAATGTTGATGGTTTCCCTGACGAGCCTGGGCTGACTGTAGTTGAGATATTTAAAGCTGCTGAAAAAGGTGATATACGGGCTTTATATATAATGGGAGAGAATCCTGTTATTTCTGATCCTGATCAGAATCATATAATAGAAGCGCTGGAGAAGACAGAGTTTACAGTTGTTCAGGATATCTTTTTTAATGATACGGCCGAATATGCTGATGTTGTTCTGCCAGCTGCCTGTTTTGCTGAAAAAGAAGGTACCTTCACCAATACTGAGCGGAGGGTTCAGAAGATAGAGAAAGCAGTTGAACCACCAGGGGATTCCTGGCCTGACTGGAAGATTATTGCTGAAATCTCGAAGCGGGTTGGGTATGATATGGATTATGATAATGTTGAAGAGATAATGGCAGAGATAGCTGAATTAACGCCTATTTATGGTGGTATTTATTATGATCGCCTAGGTGATTTAGGTTTACAGTGGCCATGTCCTGATAGAGATCATCCAGGAACTAAGTTTTTACATGAGGGTGAATTTGCAAGAGGTAAAGGTAAATTTTATCCAGTCCATTATACTCCTCCTGTTGAAGAGATGGATGATGATTATCAGTTTATAATGATGACAGGTAGGATGTTATATCATTATCATTCAGGTACTATGACTAGAAATTCTGCTGCAATTGATGAGTTTGAATCTGATGCTTACATTGAAATTAGTAATGAAGATGCAGAAAAACTAGGAGTTGAAAATGGTGATAGAGTTAAGGTTAGTTCCAGGCGAGGTGTGGTTGAGACTTATGCCAGGGTAGGAGACAGGGTTGCTCCTGGTTATCTCTTTATGCCTTTCCATTATGCTGAAAGTCCTGCCAATCGCTTAACACATGATGCTCTTGATCCTGAAGCAAAGATACCTGAATATAAAGTTACAGCAGTTAGTCTAGAAAAAGTTTAAATAAATTATCCTGAGTTAACTTAGATTAATGATATGGCGGTTAGCTCAGGATTTTTGTTTTTTATAATTATTTGATAATTACAAAAAAAACAAAAATAATTTGAATTTTAAGCAGGAATTTCGATTTTAATGTTGAATAAAGTTAACAGAACAGAAATTGTCGACAATATACTATTATTTTTTGAGTTAGTTTGTCGACAATATACTAAAAGGAGGTAATAACTTTGCCAAAGAAAAAGAGTATTTTAGATTTTTACAAAATGAAAGAAGAGGGGGATAAGGTAGCCTGGATTACAGCCTATGACTTTCCAACAGCTCAATTTGCAGAAGAGGCAGGAATGGATATGATCTTAGTTGGAGATTCGTTAGGAATGGTTGTAAAGGGCTATTCAGGAACAGTCCCGGTAACAATGGAAGACTGTATTTCTCACTGTCAGGATGTAAGAAGGGGAGCTCCTAATACTTACTGTATTGGAGATATGCCGTTTATGTCCTATCAGGTCTCAAAGGAGAAAGCTGTAGAGAATGCAGGCAGGTTCTTAAAGGAAGCAGATATGGATGCCATCAAGCTTGAAGGCGGCCAGAGAGTCTGTGATCAGATTAGAGCAATTACTGATGCAGGTATCGTTGTTTTTGGACATATTGGATTGACACCTCAGAGCTCAGGCCAGCTAGGTGGCTTTAAAGCTCAGGGTTTACATGTTGATAGTGCCAGGGATTTAATTGATGATGCTATAGCTGTTCAGGAAGCTGGAGCAGAGGCTCTATTATTAGAGGCTGTCCCACCAGAATTAACTGAATTTATAGCTAAAAAGTTAAAGATTCCGGTGTATTCAATCGGTGCTGGGCTCCCTTGTGACGGTCAGTTGCTTATCTGTGGCGATATGCTCGGTATGTTCCAGGCATTTACTCCTAAGTTTGTTAAGCAGTATGCAAATGTAGCTGAGATAGAGATAGCAGCCTTTAAAGAGTATGTTAAAGAGGTCAAAGAAGAGAAGTTCCCTACAGATGATCATGTTTATAATGTTCAGGATCCGATTGAAGAGTTTGAAAAATTGTTTGAAGAATATAATTGATTGTTTTAAATAAAAATTAGGGGGAAGATATAAGATGAGTTATAAAAAGATGAAAGAACATGTAGAGAAGGAATTTGGTTTTAGTGTTGGTGAACGTTATGATATGCCTGATTCTGAGCTTCG
>SLSL01000053.1 GCA_007130465.1 Halanaerobiaceae bacterium
CAGAAAGCATAGCTGAGCCTGCCTTTGATGACTTAATAGAGGCAGCAAAATCAGCTCAGTCAGCGGATATAGATACGGTTTCTGGTGCAACTGGAAGTAGTGCAGGTTTTATAGAAGCACTAGAGGAAGTGTTAAATAATGCTACTAAATAATAATGAAAGGCGGGATTATTAGATGCCTAAATTTGATAATATATTTGAGCAGGTCGTTTTATTGGGCCTGCTCCCTATTATAGGTGGAAGCAGGAATATTCAAACGGCGATTGTAGTTACAGTTGTTTTAATAATAGTTTCTTTGATTTCCAGGCTCGTTTCAAGATTAATAAAAGCTGAGGTATTAGCTGATGCACACTGGATTGTTTATTCGGCTTTTGGTGTATCATTTAGTTATATAGCTTATTTGTTAGTTGCTTTTTTATATCCAAATGTTTATCAATATTCTGGTTTATATATTCTTTTAATAGGTGTTACACCACTTACTTATTATAGTTGTAAGGATAATGTTTCTTTATCTCAGTTTTGGAAGAGAATCAATATTTTCTTTATAACTATAATTTTAGTTGCATTTTTAAGAGAGTTACTTGGATTTGGTTCAATTTTAGGTTTTGAGTTATATGAAATTGGTTTTGCTCCTTTAAGTGCTCTTGGGGGTTCTGCAGGTGGATTTATTTTCTTAGGTGCGGTCTGGATTTTATTTAGATTTTTGTTGAGTCTAGATAAAGTTGATGCAGAATTATTTGCTTTAGAGGGAGGCGATAGTAATGAATGAGACATTTGGATTGTTTCTTGAGAATATTTTGCCAGTTAATTTAGTATTAGTATATTCTCTGGGGGTTCTGGTCTCTCTTGTAGAAACAGATAGGGTAAGACCATCTTTAACAAAGGGTGTAAAATTTGCTTTTGCAATTTTATTTGCTGGAATTTTTGGTTGGATTATTGTTGATTCTATAGGTATTGAATTTGAGTTTTTAGCAGTCTGGGTATTTTTCTTAGTTTCATTAGGGATAATAATTATTTTGCAGTATTTGGGAGAACTTAATGGTGATTATTATGGTTTGCCAAAACTATTTCTGTTTATGCCTGCACTGGTTGGTTTTCAATGGATTATGCTAGAAAGAAATTTAGTTTTTAGTGATATGATGGTAACAGCATTTGCAAATGCTGTTGGTTTTTATTTTGCATTTGTTCTTATTGCAACTTTAAAAGAACAGATGAGGATTTCTGAAGCCAGCGATATTTTTAAGTTAGCTCCTGTTATTTTAATTGGATTAGGAGTAGCTGCAATGGGAGTTGCCGGTTTTTCATTCT
Organism: Halanaerobiaceae bacterium; assembly: GCA_007130465.1. Taxonomy (GTDB): domain Bacteria; phylum Bacillota; class Halanaerobiia; order Halanaerobiales; family Halarsenatibacteraceae; genus Halonatronomonas. The sequence goes on from SLSL01000053.1 coordinate 1,308, forward strand.
TATATTAAAAGAGGGATAATTAATGGAGAGAATACTGCTTTCTTTAAGAAGAAATATTGCAGTTATAAGTAGTTATCTCCAGAGAAAGATAAGGTTAAGATGGGCTGTTGCTTTAATCATTTTCTGGATTATTTTAACAGGAAGTTTTGATTGGCAACAGCTCATTGTTGGTATTTTATTATCTTTCTTGATAACTACATACTGGGGACATTTTATGTTAAGTGATATACAGGCATTTTTAGTGACTAGAAAAAATATTTTAAAATTATTTCATTATTTTTATAAATTTATAATTGAAATGGTTTTAGCAAATATTGATGTCGCAAAAATTGTACTATCTCCTAAAATGCCTATTGAGCCAACATTTATTTGTATTAGACTGAAACCAGAGAAAAAAATCAGCAGAGTTCTTTATGCCAACACTATTACCCTGACACCTGGAACTATCAGTGTTTATATGGTTGATGATGAATTGGTTGTGCATGCATTGACAAGTGACGCTGCTCACAATGTATCTGGCTGGTATATGGAGGATTTAATGTGTGAGATAGAAGAGAAGGGGATTGTAAACTATGAGTAATAATATTTTAATATTTGCCAGTCTGCTTTTAGGGATGTTAATTTTTCTATCATTAATTAGAGGGATTATAGGTCCGTCATCACTGGATAGAATTATTGTTATTAATGTTATTGGAACTAAAACAGTTTCTATAATGGTATTATTTGCAATTATTTTTTCAGAACACTATTTTGTTGACATTGCTCTGGTATATGCTTTAATTAGCTTTATTGCAAGCATTTCAGTTGCTAAGTATCTAGAAAAAGGAACTATCTCATGATTAAGAAAATGGTGATTATATTATGATAGTAGTTGAAGTGATTTCTTATATTTCTATTTTTACAGGTGTATTTTTCTTTGCAGTTGGTACTATTGGGCTGTTAAGAATGCCTGATGTTTATACGAGAATGCATGCAAGTACCAAATGTGATACATTAGGTATAAGCCTTGTGATGTTTGGTTTAATTCTACTAAATGGTTTAACAATTTTTTCACTTAAATTAGCTATTTTGGTGTTATTTGTGTGGATAACAAATCCAACTGCAGCTCATGCTATAGCATTGGCAGCCTTTGAAACCAGGGAAATATCTGATGATTATGTTCCCTTTAGCAGGGAGGAAGAAAATTATGATTAATTTATTCCATTTTGTTTTGATATTAACACTAATTGTTGTAGTTATATCAGTTGCTAAAATAAAAGATTTATTAAGTGCTGTTATATTATTTGCTGTTTATAATTTAATTATGTCGTTACTCTGGCAGCAGATGAGGGCACCTGATGTTGCTATTACTGAGGCAGCTTTAGGTGCAGGAGTTACTACTGTTTTGCTTGTTGCAGCTATTAGTAAAACAGGGAGGCTGGAAAAATGAAGCATTTAATTGCTATTGTATTATTAGTGACTTTAGGTTTTGGTATATATTCTGTTGTAATGGATATGCCTACATTTGGAGATCCTGAGAATCCAGGTAATAAACTTTCACAAACTGAGATTGTGAATAGAGCTGTAGAAGAAACAGGTTCTCAAAATGTAGTTTCATCTATTATTACTGATTATCGCGCATTTGATACATTACTAGAAACTACTGTGTTATTTGCAGCAATAGCTGGTATTTTCGCAACTCTTATAGATAATAATAGAGAGTCTGGAGATGTTAAGGATGAAGTTTAGGGATACAATTGTTAGTATTATAACAAGGTTTATGTTGCCATTTATAACTCTTTTTGGGCTTTATTTAATTGTACATGTTCATTTATCTCCAGGAGGTGGATTTTCTGGAGGAACTGTGGTTGGAGCTGGTTTCGTTTTGCTCTCACTAACTTATGGTATTTCTATGCAGGAAAGAAAGTTTTCTCACAGAACCTCTACTTTAATTGAGAGTGGCGGGGCATTAATTTATATAATATTGGGTATTTCAGCATTTATATATGGACAACCATTTTTGAGTAACTTACCAATTTTTCCTGCAGGTACACCTGGTAGATTGTTCAGTGGAGGCTTTATTGCATTATTAAATATAGCTATTGGTGTAAAGGTTGCAAGTACAATTGTTGCTTTATTTGATAGTCTTGGTGGTGAGGATTTACATTGATAGATATAGTTGTTCATCCCAATATTTATTATTTTGCTTCTATTGTTTTGTTTTTAATTGGATTTTATATTTTACTTACTCATCCAAATTTAATCAAAAAAGTAATTGGCTTAAATGTTATGGATAGTGCGATATTTTTCTTTTTTGTTGCTGTAGGTTTTGTTTCTGATGGTGGCTCGCCTATTGTTGAAGCCGGGAGTGAAGCTTTAACTGTAAACCCAGTGCCAAGTGGTTTAATGTTGACAGGAATTGTTGTATCAGTTAGTGTTACAGCATTTGCCCTTGCAATTATTATAAAAGTTTATCAGCATTATGGTACTATAAATGTTGAAGAGATCTATGTTGTCAGGAGTGAAAGAGAATGTTAGGAGTCCATCCAGGAGTTTTAGTTGTTTTGGTTTTGTTAATATCAGCTTTTATTAGTCCAGTTTTAGACCAATTTAAATTTAAGAGATTTTCAATCTTTGCCATTGGAGTTTCTGGAATAGTATTTGCCCTTTCAATAATTACAATATTAAGAGTTAACTCCTTAGGGGTGGAATATTATCATTTTGGAGGTTGGACTCCTGATAAAGGAATAGAATTTATATTTGGTGAATTAGAAGCTTTAATGTTGCTACTTGTTTCAGGAATGTTCTTTGTTGTTTATATATATAATCAAAAAAAGATTAGGGCTGAAATTAGTAAACATTTAAGAGGCTGGTATTTTACTTTAGCTTTCATGCTTCAAGCATCATTGAGTGGTTTAATTTTAACTAATGATTTATTTAATATGTTTGTTTTTATTGAAATATCTGCATTAACTACCGTCGCACTTATTTCTATAAATGAAAATAGAGATACTGTTTTTGCAAGTATTAAATATCTGTTTTTAACTGCAGTAGGCTCGTCTTCAGTTTTGTTTTCAATAGGACTAATATATCTTTTGACAGGGTACTTAAATATGGATCTAGCTGGTATGGAATTAATTGAACTGGCAGGAATGTATCCGGCTGCTAGCAGTATGGCTATGTTATTTATGTTTTTTGGTCTGGCAATGAAATCTGCTTTATTTCCATTACATATATGGCTTCCAGATGCTTATTATTCTGCACCAACAATATCCACTGCTATTATGGCAGGTATAGTTGGCAAAGCATATATTGTTGTTTTTATTAAAGTTTTTTATAAGGTTTTATCAATTAATTTCTTTGAACAGACTAATCTGGCTAATATTACAGTAATAATGGCTGGTATTGCAATTATTTTTGGTTCATTATTTGCGATTGGACAGACTAAAATAAAACGAATGCTGGCATATTCAAGTGTTGCACAAATTGGATATATATTTTTAGGAATTGCACTGGCAACTGAGAGTGGTCTAACAGGTGGAATTTTACATATAATTAATCATTCAATTATTAAGACATTGTTATTTTTAACTGTAGGAGTTATTATTATATATACTGGAGCTGAAAATATTATTGATTTTCAGGGCGCAGGCAGAAAATATCCTTTTACTATGATTTTATTTTCTCTGTCGGCTCTGGCAATGGTTGGAATACCACCTTTGAATGGATTTATGAGCAAATGGACGATTGCAATGGGAACATTAGAAGCTGAAAAGCCTTTATATTTAGTTATAATCATTTTGAGTTCGTTATTAAATGGTGTTTATTATTTGCCAATAATTATACAATCATTCTTTGGAGGCGATGAAGAGTTAGGTTATAATTGGGAGTTCAAAAGGTTAGGATTTAAAATAATTCTGCCATTAATAACTTTAGCGGCCTTGATACTTTTGATTGGAATCTTCCCGTCATATCCAATTAATTATATAAACAGGATAGTCTTTTCATTAATCAGTTAAATTTTAGTATTATATTAAGTTGTTTAAGGAGGAAGTTCTAATGGCTTCAAGCTTAACATTAGAAAGTATACTTTTACTTACATTATTAACACCATTTTTAGCTACAATATTTATATATAAGTTTAGAAATAATGAAGATAAAAGAAGTAATTTTATGATCTCTGTTACATTTGTAGTCTTTATACAGACTCTAATAATAATTTATTTAAGTTCAGGTACAGGTTATTTTAGCTATAAGATAGCAAACGTGATGGAAAGAGGACTTTATTTAGCTGTAACAAGATTTGATGCTATATTTGCACTTTTAATTACTGGAATATGGTTTTTATCAACTGTATATGCAAAGAAATATATGGCTGGAGAAAAATTTCAAAATCGCTTTTATGCAGGCTGGTTATTTACTCTTGGGGGTACTTTAGGAACGATTTTTAGTGGCGATCTCTTTACATTATTTGTCTTTTTTGAAATAATGTCAATTACTTCATATATATTAATAGTTCATAATCAGGATGAAGAGGCATTAAATGCAGCTAAAATATATTTATTTATGGCAGTTGCTGGTGGATTAGCTATCTTAATGGGGATATTTTTAGTTTATAACCAGGCCGGTACAATGGTATTTACTGAGATTGCTGATAATATTGATTTGTCAGGAAGAATTGGATATTTTATTGGTTTCTCATTACTCCTAGGTTTTGGAGTTAAAGCAGGTATGTTTCCAGTACATATTTGGTTGCCTCTTGCTCACCCTGTTGCTCCAACACCTGCCAGTGCTTTGCTTTCTGGTATTATGATAAAAACAGGAGTATATGGTATAATAGTTACTTTTAATTATGTTATTTCTCCAGCTATTCCTGCTAATCAAGAGTTGCTAGAATTTTTTGGACAGTTAATTATTATTCTTGGAGCTATAACAATGTTTGTAGGGGCTTCTTTAGCTGTTTTTCAAAAAAATATGAAAACAATTCTTGCATATAGTAGTGTGAGTCAAATCGGGTTTATTTTAACAGGGATTGGCTCTGCTGCTTATCTCGGTATAGCTGGTAGCATTGGCGTAGAATCGGCAATGTACCACGTTATTAGTCACGCTCTATTTAAAAGTGGGTTATTTATGATTGTAGGTTATATCTATTTGAAGTCTCATGATCTTAATATTTTTAATCATGGTGGTCTGTGGAAAAAAATGCCTATAACAATGGTGGCTTTTTTAGTAGGTATGTTTGGGATTATTGGTTTACCAGGTTTTAATGGTTTTATTAGTAAAAATTTATTGCATGAGGCTATTTATGAAGCATATAAATTAGATTATAATTTTATTATTAATTATGCTGAAATAATTTTTACTGTGACCAGTTCAATTACTGTTTTATATTTTTCTAAGTTATTTTACTATTTATTTTTAGGTAAAGAGTCTAAATCAAGTAAAAATATAAAAAGCAATGAATTTTCAATGATGGGTATAATTCCTTTTAGTTTAATTTCTTTTTTTTTATTTTTAACAGGCATTATCCCAGAAAGAATATATGAAAGTTTTATTGCATTATCTGGACCTGGCTTTAATTATTCAGGTGGGGCAAATATTCTTGAGATAGATTTATATACAATGTATTTTATTTCTGCATCGTTAAGGGCTATTGTAATAGGGATAGTATTATTTATTGTATTTAAGTATTTTAGTATTTATAACTGGAAACTCCCTGGCTGGTTAAGTATTCAATATCTTATCTTTACACCTATTTATAAATTTTTGATTATTATTAGTGAATCATTCCTATGGATATTTGATGAGAAAATAAATGATCTCCAGGTTAATGCACCAAGTATTTTATTTAAAATAAGTGAATCTATAAAAAAATTAGTTGATAGAGAAGAAGGGGGAAATGATAGTTCAATATTTAAAGAAAAACAAGAGAGTAGTAAATGGCTTAAATTTTTAAAAAAGGTATATTTACAATTTGCAAAAATAAATATAATTTTAGGATTTACGAAAGAAGAGAGTTCTAAAGAAAGAATAGAAGGTGCAAAAGAAACTATAGAAAATATTA
>SLSL01000237.1 GCA_007130465.1 Halanaerobiaceae bacterium
CAACCCTGGACAGTTTATTTGCATTTGAAGGAACATTAGTAAAGCTCCAACTGATGTCTTTTGATTCATTTCTGTTTATAGTATCGCTTATTCTGGCAACATCACCTGAAGCCCTATTCCAGTCACCGATTGAAACTCTTTTACCAGTCATTGTTGTTCTGTTATTGTTATGATCATGAAAGCTTCTTACTCCAAGGGCAACTTCAAGTTCAGCATTATTTTTATTACTGTATGCTGTTCCATGGAAAGTAACCCTATCCCGGTCTCTAACAGGTTTATATATTTCAATTCTGAAATCTTCTAGTTCGACGACCTTGATGGTATCTCTTGTTTCAGGAACAGAAAATTCTTCAACTGTAAACCTAACAACATCTCCAGTCTGAGGTGATAAGCTTAAGTCAGAACTATCAGCAAATCCACTGTTTCTATCCAGATCTGTCACTTCAGCTTTACCGACATTCTGCATTCTCTGAGTGCCAGCTGAAGTAGTTGAGTATCTTACAATATTTCCAGTCTGGCCAACTTCCAGGCCGTCCCGGGAACCTTTATTAATTACTAATCTGTCACCGACAATTGAGACGACTTCGGCTTCAACGGTTCGCTCAACTATTTCTTCCACTGTATCCTCACCGGTGATATTCGCAATCAGATTATCTAATGCAAGGTTGATTGTTTTATCAAGGGCATCTTCGTCAAATGCCTGGAGACGGATTCTATCTCCACGGGAATCAACAATATTAATACCAGTATGGGTTATGCGACCAATACCTGTATAGGTGTCACTGGAACGGGGATTTCTGGCATCTATCATTTCTATGCTGAGTTCAACTGTTAGCTCGACTTCGCTAAAACGAACCGGGCCAACTCTGAATTCATCTTTTTCTTCGTAATCAACTCTATCAATGCTACCATAGGCAAAGATATCGGCATTTGTTCTGCCTCTGAGCTGATTGATAATAGAATGGGTTGGTCTGCGGCCAGGTCTTGTATTTAACTCTTCATATAAATCCTGAACCCTGCGATGGCTGAGAACGGTGTAATCTCCGATTTCGGATAATTTAATATTGAATTCTTCTGTAATATTTTCCAGCATTTCCTGCTCATCGCTGCTGTCTTCAAACCAGGATGAATCTGCGGCTTCAAATCCAAGGACTGCAACTCTGGTTGCCTGGGCTTCAATTGCTCCGGCAAAGATCATGACCATTGCTAAAAGACTTGCCATTAAGATAATTCTTTTTTTCATAGTAACGCCTCCTAATAATTTATAATTCATCTGTTACCTTTATGTCTATATTTTATATCTTACATTATCATTATACCATGAATTGGTATAAATAGATATCTTTATAGGTGTAATTAGTAGTTTGTATTTAACTGAATGATAGCCCCAGCAGGTATATAATTATAATTGGATTAATATAACATTGTTTCTGAGGAGGTTGAAAGCTATGGATTTTTTCAAAGTCGTTGCACCGGTTTATGATACGGCAATGAAGATAACCGGCCATAATAAGACCCTTAAAGAGCTGGTTGAACATATAGAATTGGAATCGGGCCAGAGATTGTTAGATCTTGGCGGAGGTACCGGCCAATTATTAGATGAGCTGCCCTGGGATAAAGAGCTTGAGGTGATTATTGTTGATCCATCTCAGGCAATGCTCTCAAAGGCCAGAAAAAGGGTGGTTGACTTAGAGAATGGTGCTGGCACTGGCAGTAATCCTGGGTTGAAGGCTGACCTGGTTGAGGCTACTGGAGATGCCCTGCCCCTTGAAGATAATAGCATTGATCATGTGACGATTGCCGATGCGCTGCATCATTTTAATAATATAGAGGAGACCTTAGCTGAAATCAGACGGGTTTTAAAACCTGGCGGCAGGCTTCATATCATGGAGTTTGATCCAGGGACTTTCTTTACTAAATTTATTGCTGCTGCTGAGGGTCTGGCAGGAGAACCAGCCAATTTTTATAAGCCTGAGGTGCTTGGAGCCATGGTAGAAGAGGCTGATTTTAGCTATAGTTATAAATATATTACTGGTTCAATATATATCCTGACAGCTGAATAGCTATTTTAAGTTAAAGTATTAACCGGGGTTATTATTTATAATATTTAACAATATCAACCCAGGTTGGATATGTAAGATATTGAGCTTAAGATTAAATTTTAGCCAGGGCCAGCTTTAATGTTGGCTCTGGTTTTTTGTCTTGCTATTATGATGAAATATTAGAGCTAGCTATTGTATAATATTCATGATATATGTATAATACCTGTATAATAGCAAGTTTTCTCTTTTTATTACGCAAAGATAAAACTTGCACTAGGACATCGAGTCCGTCGACTTTGTGAAATATGCAAAGATATAGGACTTGGTAACTGTCGGGTATGGAGGGGGTCCCTGGGGCGGATTTAGTATATTTATTCAATGACTAAATTATTTCTTAAGAATATTTAGGAAAAATCAGCAAAAAGCAACCTGGGTTGGGGTGGTGGGTTAGGGGTTGGTTAGTCTTTATATTAAGTCATTTATGTGATAATCTATTAAGTATAAGAAAGATTAATAATTATCTAATGGAGGTAATAAAATGAATAATCAAAGAGCAGATCTATTTCCTCGTTTTATTGCGGCATTGATTGATGGGGTAATTGGCTGGGTATTTATTGTGATACCCTTTGTTGGCCCAATTATTAGTTCATTATACATTCTATTAAAAGATGCTCTACCGTATCAGGTTTTGAAAGAAGATAAGTGGAAAAATAAAAGTTTTGGAAAGCATATTATGGATCTAGAGATCAGTTATAATGATGGCGATTTGATAGATACAACGATATCAGCCAGGAGAAATATTCCGTTAACGATTGGTAGCTTTATTGCAATTATACCGGTTTTAGGCTGGGTTATTGGCCCAATTGTTGGCTTGATCTTTGCAATAATCGAATTATTATTGGTTATAACTGATGATAAGAGTCAGAGGCTTGGAGACCGCTGGGCTGGAACCACAGTTATTAAGTCCAAAGAGATTAAGGTAATCGAAGAAAATTCCGAAGAAGATAATGATATTTAGAATTTTGGATTTAATTGGTGAATGAAATAATTTTCTGATATAATAGAAGTAAGTGAGCAATTTGGCCAGGTAAGGGGGTGTACATAGCTTTAAAGGTTTAGCTCATAAATTTTCAGAATCTTACCAAAATGGGGGGTATTTAAATGGGTTCAATGTGGTTGATTTTAATTTCTGTTGCCTGTTTTTTAGTTGCCTACATGACATATGCAAAAAGGTTGGAGGAAAAGTGGGGCGTCGACAAGAACCAGATAACTCCTGCTCATTCAAAAGAAGACGGCATTGATTATGTGCCTGCTAAGAAGCCGATTTTGCTAGGACATCACTTTGCATCAATCGCCGGGGCTGCACCAATTATTGGTCCAGTAACAGCTGCCCAGTTTGGCTGGCTGCCGGTCTTTTTATGGATTATCATTGGAGGAATCTTTATCGGGGCAGTCCATGATATGGGCTCCATCTTTAGTTCTATCCGTCATGGTGGTCGCTCGATTGCCCAGGTAATTGATGCCAACATAGGTCGTTCTGGTAAGCAGCTATTTAGTATCTTTGCCTGGTTGACACTGGTGCTGATAATTGCAGCTTTTATGAATGTAACAGCTGGTGCTTTTGTCAGTACACCTGAAGCGGCGACAGCCTCAATTCTATTTATCGGACTGGCATTAGTATTCGGTATAGTCAGACAGCGTACTAATTTGTCATTACCATTATTATCAATTATCGGAATCGCATTACTTGCAATCTGTATAGCAATTGGCGTTAACTTTCCTATCAGTCTTTCGGCAACTGCCTGGATGTGGATATTCGTTGGTTATATCTTTGTGGCTTCTGTTACTCCGGTCTGGATATTGCTCCAGCCTAGAGATTATCTAAATTCATTCTTACTCTATGGTATTTTAATCTTCTCATTTATCGGTATTATTGTTGGCAACCCGACAATAGAACTTGCTGGCTTTACATCGTTTCAGACAGAGCTTGGCTATCTATTCCCAATTCTCTTTGTTACTGTTGCCTGTGGCGCAATCTCTGGATTCCACTCACTTGTTTCATCTGGTACGACTTCAAAACAGCTGGATAAAGAGGAGGATACCAGGGCAATCGGTTATGGTGGAATGTTAATCGAATGCGTTCTGGCGATAATTGCCCTGCTGGCTGCAGCAGTTATTACCGGTGGCGAGGCCTCAGCCCTGCTGGCTGAAGGCGGCCCGGTCCTCTTATTTGCGACTGGTGTTGGCTCATTCCTGGCCAATATTGGAATTCCAGCGGCAATCGGTGTTATCTTTGGCTCATTGACAGTTGCTGCCTTTGCCATGACAACCCTGGATACAGCAACCAGGCTTGGCCGCTTTATCTTCCAGGAGTATTTTGTGCCTGAAGATGAAGAGGCAGAAGGCTTTGCCGGAGTTATGGGTAATATGTATTTTGCAACCTTTGTGACTGTAATATCCTCGGCAGCTCTTGGTCTATCAGGGGCCTGGGCAGATATCTGGCCGATCTTTGGTTCAGCCAATCAGATGCTGGCAGCACTTGCACTGCTATCACTGGCAGTCTGGCTGGCAAGTAGGGGCATAAAGAATACCCATATAATTATTCCGATGGTCTTTATGTTTGCAGTAACCCTGACAGCACTGGTATTTGTGGCCAGAGATAATTTCTTGGCTGCCAATTATATCCTGGCAATTCTAGCTGTAATCCTCTTTATTATGGCGGTGGTGCTGGCCAGAATGGCCTTTGGCTTCCTGGCACCTGAGGATGACAAGGCTGTAGAACCTGGCAATTAAGTTAAAAAAACAGAGATGGTGGTCGACATGAATTCTAAAGAATATTTTAAAAAAATAGATGAGATGCTATACCATTATTTTGATCTAACCCTGAAGAAAGAGATAGCAGGCAGAAGCTTTGATTTATATGGCTTCTGCCGGCTTGATAATGAAAGATATGTCGCCACCCGCTCTGTTAAGATCTGGGAGTTTATTGATTATGAGCATGTTCTGGTGCGGATTACTGGAGAATTTAACATAGATTTTTATAGCCAGGAGTTTATAGATGAAGTCGTGGCAGAACTAGTTGATGCCCATCCCAATCACCATCAGTCCTATATCACCTTTGTTAATATCGTTGAAAGTCAGTTAAGGCCAGAAGATATTCAGGCAATCAAGGGGCTGAAATACTCCAAGACCTTCAGACTTGGCCTCAGAGGCTGGTGCGATCTCCGGCTGATTGTGGTTGATATTCCCAGGAGCCAGATTTATACAAATAAGGCCGGGAAAGAAGTTGCTGAGAGTTATGAGAGTTTATTAGAGTTATAAGGATAAAAGAGAAAACCCTGCTCAGGCTGATAAATACAGCCCGGGCAGGGTTATTTTTTCTCTGTTTTATTTTAGATAATAGTTTAGCGAAGCTCGAAGGCTGTAACTTCAAATATCTGCTGAATATCTTCGACTCCAGAGATATAATCAAAACCAACGACCATTAGAAAGTTATCGAGATTTGCAAGATGGACTATACCGCTTTCAATTTCTGACTCTGGAACATCCTCCACAGTAACTGAGATAACTTCGACTTCTTTATCTCCAATCATTTTCTGACTGCTTGAAACTTCTCCAATATCGGCTAACTCCTCGAGATTGTATTCTGAAATGTTGTGGAACGGTGCAAAGACTGCATCGAGCACATTTCCAGCCATCATATTAAACATCTCTCCAGGAATTATTTGTCCCTGGTATTCAGCCTGTTTAAACTCGCCATCTGTCATCCATAATATAATAGAATTGGATTGCTGATTGACAGGTTGAATTTCCAGGCTTAGTTTATCAGTGGTCTCGCCCTGAATATTCTCCTGCCCTAAATATCGATAAGAATTGTAGGCATCATAGGATGTTGTTCCGTTCTGAATTGTTTTCACCTGATAATCGAGTTGACTGAATTTAGCAATTAGATCTTCAACCCGGGTTGGAATTTCAAGATCTTCTGCCAGCAGTGCTTCTAGCTCAGAGATTGCCATGGTTGCCGGAGAACTAAAGGTGATTGCTATTGCAAGAATAAGAACTAAGGATATTCCTGTGAAAATAGTCTTTTTAAACATTTTTTTGCCCCCTCAGGCAAATCTTAGATTTGTGAAGCGTCCTATATATATAGTTAAGGATTGAATCAGATTGTCCTTTTTTTGCGAGTTTAGTTATATTATATCTTGTTTTATGGCTGGATGCTAGAGGCGATTTATGCTGGGATATTTTTTTGAAAGGAAAGAAAGGCCAGAGCGATATGTTCTGGCTTATTTGAGTTCGATAAATAAGTTATCATTTTGTTTGGGAAAATTTTTAATTAGTCAAAAGAAATAATTTTATTATTTTGATGTCACAAAATTTATTATATTAACACTAATATTATTGAAGGAGGTGAATTTTATTATTTATAATAAGCGAGCATAAAAATTGTTTATCTGATAATTATTAGAAAAATTCAAAATATTTGCAGGAACTTTTTGGTTAGTCGTGAATTGTATAATTAATTGGGGATTATGAATATAAAATAAAAGGGGGTTATTAAAAGAATGAAAATTAATTTGAAAAGTCCTACTGTATTTTTGATTATGGTTTTAATAGTAATGGTTGGATTAACTGGCTGTGATAATGGAGATATTACACTTGAAAATTCTACGCTTACTGGGGATATAAGACAGAGAATGAATGAAGGAGATTTAATGACAACTAATGGGTTAGTAGTTCTTGAAAAAAATAATTCTGAAGTTGATAGACAATATATTGAATATGATGAAGATAATACATCATTTCATTTTGATGGGTTAGAAAGTGGAGAGTATACAGTATATGTATATAACTTTAATTTAGAAAATGAAGAAGTCAAAGTTCAATTAAACGAAGGAGAAGACTTGAGCCTTTCAGATCCAATTGTTTTAGAACAATTAGATAAGAAAAGAGCACTCGAAACTACGTTAATTATGGATATTGATGAAGATGAAATTGCTGATGAAAATATAAGATTAACAATAGCTTCAGCTATAAATAAAGAAGCAATTATAGAAAAAATGGATGAACATATGGGAGATGATTTTGAAATTGAAATTTCAAAAAGATTATTAACTCCTACAAGGTTTGGATTTGAAGATATTGATTTGACTATAGATTACAATTTAGAACAAGCTAAAGAATATCGAGAGGAATCAGAATTTGTTAATGAAGTTAATATAGATATTTTTGCCAATGAAGAAAGTAATCATAGAGATGTAGTTGCTGAAGAGATTGAGAGCCAGTTCAATGATTTAGAACAATTAG
>SLSL01000056.1 GCA_007130465.1 Halanaerobiaceae bacterium
AATTAGACCAGAGGTATATAACCTTTATCTATACTCTTATTTTCTAGATTATCGAATATATCTTTAAGCCTGGTAATCCCAGTCTTTATTTCTGCATCAGAGACAGCAGCAAAACTTAATCGGAAATAACTGCTTTTGGTTGAGTTAATAGCATCTTTGTTTAATTTAAAGATATCACCAGGAAGCAAAGCCACTTTATTCTCCCTGGCTGCCAGGTAAAATTCTTCAGCTGAGATTCCTTCAGGTAATTTTAGCCAGAAATAGATGCCGCCATTTGGCTCATAAACTAGCTCAACTGGAGGAATTAGTTTTTCCCTGAGTTGATTTAACATTAATTGATATCTTTCATGGAATAACTCTTTGATATTTTCTAGATGCTTTTCCCAGAGTCCTTCTCTAAAATAATAATCCATAGCTCGCTGAGTTAAACCAGCAGTTGAAATATCTGTAGCATGTTTGGCTGCCAGTAATTTAGAACGGTATTTATCTGGCAGAGTTAGAAAAGCCAGTCTTAGACCAGGCATAAATATCTTTGAAAAGCTTTTAATATAGATTACCTGACCAGATTTATCATATGCTTTAAGAGGTAGATATGATTTTCCATTATAGGATAATTCACTGAGACAATCATCTTCTATTATAATTAAATTGTATTGCTCTGCCAGTTCAATTAACCGTCTTTTTTTAGCCTCTGACCAGCAGATACCAGTTGGATTCTGGAAACTAGTCATTGTAAATAATAATCGATAATTCTTTTTTGATAATTTATTTTCAAGTAGATCTAAATCTATTCCATCTTCCATGGTTGGCAATGATTCAATCTCTGCCGCCCTGGATTTGAATGCTGAAATAGCCCCTGGGTAAGTAGGTTCTTCAATTAAAACTGAATCACCATAATCTAAAAATATCTTAACCAGTAAGTCAATAGCCTGCTGGGCACCTGATACAATCTGGATTTCATTTACAGGAATAGACATACCATTACTGTTAAAATATTTCTGGATAGACTCCCTTAAAGGATAGTATCCCTGGCTTTTCTGATAGGTAAAAGCCTCGCCCTTATCTCTGTCCAGGACTTTATTAATAGCCTCTTTAAAATCTTCAACAGGAAAGAGAGAAGATGACGGAGTTGCACTGGCAAAATTAATATCTTCATCAAGTTCGATCTGCCCGTATCCCAGCATTTCCAGAGAATCCTCTTCTTTATCTGATCTCTGATAAAAGCTATCTTCCTGGATTGGAGCTACAAAACTTCCACTCCCGACTTTTTTGTAAATATATTCTTCCTCTGCTAAAGCTTCATAAGCCTTAACAACTGTAGCTGGATTGATATCAAGGCTATCAGCCATTTTTCTTATAGCAGGTAACTGGCTATTTGTTGATATTCTTCTATCTAAAATCAATGATTTAATTTGATTATATAACTGTTGATATATTGCTTTTTTACTGTTTCTATCGATACTTATACTTTCCCAGATTTCTTTCATAATTATACTACCCCCAAATGAATAAAATATTTTATTATAAATTGTATTGTATTGCTATTGACAATACAATATTATTGTGTAATACTATATATATTGCAAAATCAAATTATTAACACTTTGTGTCAGTATTAAATTACTTAATAACATCGTATCACTACATTAATAAAATTACAAATTATTTAACAGGGAGGAAGTTTCAATGGAAGGAAAGAACATGATATCAACTTTTAATGATTATGATTACAGTTCAAATCCAGCACGATTAATTGCCATGCAGGCTTTAATGGTTGCCTTTGTCTCATCAGCAACTTTTATTGCCGTACCAGGCCCAAGCTCATCATATTTTAATTTAGGTGAGATTGCAATATATATAGTTGCTTTAACCTTTGGCGGTAAAGCAGGTGGAGTTGCTGGAGCTTTTGGTTCAGCAATCACTGATATACTATTAGGTTACTCAATTTGGGCACCATTTACTTTTGTTATCAAAGGCCTTGAAGGTTATTTAGTTGGCAGGATAGCAGGAGGAGAGACAGACCTTAAAAAAGTTATTATAGCCATTTTAATCGGTGGACATATCATGATAATTGGTTATGGATTAACAAAAGGTTTCTTGATAAGCTGGGCTGCCGTCTTGCCAGAAATTATTATAGATTACGGCCAGATGTCGATTGGAGCAATAGTTGCTATTCCGATCTCCCGTCAGCTAATCAAGCATTTTAAATCTAATTAAATTTTATCTCTATGGAAGTTAATTTTAAATAATTGGCTTCCATATTTTTTTAGCTGGATATTTGATATATATTCAGTATAGATCCAACCCAGTACCAACCCAGTACCAACCCAGTACCAACCCAGTACTAACCCACTTCTGACTCATTTTTAATCTCAATAGCGTCTAATCAAAATTTTTACAGTGTTTAAATTAGTTTGATAATTATTGTTTGTTAAAGTATAATTAATATCATAATATATTAATTATAGATGGAGGTTGGAGTGATGAAACTGCAAGTTAAAGAGATTGGAGAAGTAAAGAATATTGCCAGAGCAAGGTATTATGATGGTTCTGATTCCAACAGAGCTATACTTATTCTCCATGGATTCACAGGCCATCCTGGCGATATGGAATATTTAGGTGAACAACTTAACAAAAAACTTGACATGACTGTTTCAATTCCAAGACTGTCTGGTCATGGAACTAATGCAGCTGATTTTAGGAGCACAGGGGCAGAAGATTGGTTGAGGGCAGCTGTCGACTCATATTTAGATTTAAAAGCTAAATACAATAAAATAATCGTTGCTGGTCTATCCATGGGAGGCCTATTATCTCTACAGATTGCTAATGGATTTTCCATAGATAAAATGGTATTAATAGCACCTGCTCTTTATGCTTCCGATCGCTTATTACCAATAGCTCATCTATTAAAGGCCTTTAATATTAAGTTTAAACAGAATAGTTATCAGGATAGTCTTGAAAATGCTAAAACTGAAGAAGAGAAGCTAATCACAGAAGATTATTATCGCTACCACTATTCCAGCCAACTATCTGAACTACATAAATTAATGTTAAAAACTAGAAAGATTATATCAAATATTAAAGTTCCCTCTTTAGTAATAGCTTCTAAAGAAGATAAAATAGTCCCATTAAAAGCTTCTGAGGAGATCTACGATCAGTTAAATGGACCGGCGAATTTAGAGGTTTTTAATAATTCGCCTCATGTTATTAACGATGGGCCTGAAAAAGAACTCTGTGCAGAAAAAATAATTGAATTTATTAGAAAATAAAAAACCTGCAATTATAAAAGATTGCAGGCTTTTTCTCTTATTTATTTCTATATGATTTTAGCTCTTCAGAAAGTTCAAATTGATTTAAAATATCAACAGCTAAATGATAAATCTGACCTCTAGTTAAATTAACTCCGCTATCAACATTTTTATTAGCTTTCCAGTCATATAAAACCCTGGCGAAATCTTGATTTTCTATCTCTGGTGCATAATCACCAATTATATCAGTGATTTCCTGAACTTTATCATATCTTAACTGCTGGTCAGTAGAACTAATTGCCGCCAGATGATTAGATAAAATAGCATATTCAACACTGGCATTCCGGTTCTTTAAACCATTCAGTAATAAATACACAAAAGTCCTTTCAGCTAAAGTTACATCCAATTGGAAATTATTATCATAACCACCGACTATTAATCCCCAGGAAAGCAACTCAGAAACAGGCTCAACATAATCCTTATCAACAAGTTCCCTCTGAAGACTTTGTATATTCCTTGAGTTAATCTGACTTGCAAGACCTGTTTTAGTCTGGATTTCTGCCATTAAATCTGAAGACTCGGCAACCTCATGTGGTGTAATATTATTTGCCATCGCTTTTGCTATGGCAATACCGGCACCTTCAGCAGCTACCATACCATTAGGAACAATTCTGCCAGATGAATGGGCTATTGAAGACTGGCCGCTGCTCCTGCCAACAATCAGTAAATTATCAAAATTAACTGGTATTAAACTTCTTAAAGGCATGCCATAGACACCAGGATTAAAATAGACAAAACCGCCGGCCCCAGGAGCATAACTCTGATAATCTAAAGGATAGGAGGCAAGGGCAACTGTGTCTTCAGGAATACTGGCAGTTATCTGGTCTTTAACTCCTAATTGTTTTTCAGTTACAAAATGTCTGGTTTCTCTAACATAAAATTCATCGGCGATTCCAATAAATTCAACATTTCTCATACCCTCTAATTCTTCTCTCAAAAATTCAACTACAAGCTCAGCTTCACCTTCAGCTATTCCATGGAGCTTATTTAATAATTCTCTATCAGTTCCATCTATCCCATAAAAATGTAATGCATTAATATAACCAAAAGTTACAGACTCTCCATTTAGCTCTCTATCTTCTAAAACTAAATTTAAGCCCCTTAATCCAGCCTCAGGATGGTCAGGTTGATATCTAGCACCTAAAGCAGAAAAACCGTAAGCATTGTCCCTATTTACGACTGTATGGCCATGTCTACCAGAACGGGCATCCCTGCTTAATCCACTTCTGTCGATATTTTTAATTTTTATCACCGGAGTTACTGGCATAAACCTGTCAGGCTGATTGATATCTCCGCCGCCGAAAAAATATGGATTTCCAGCATGATAGGTCAGATCGCCATTCTGGCTTGCATCGATAAAATATTTTCCAGCTAATTCAAAGGTAACCCCATCAGGACTTTTAACCTCAAGATTCTTAATTACTCTGCCATTTTTATTAATATTTTCTAATTTATGATTTCTATAAAGCGTTAAGTTCTCCTCAGCAGTAAGCAAATCATTAAAAGCATTGATTCCTTCAGCAATATTAAAAGAAACGCCTCCACCAACTCTATCATGCCATTCTCCAAAAATACCCTGGTTAATATTATTGCCATTACGGTCATAGTTTAAATCTAAAAAATTTAAACCGCCATAGGTGAAAAGACCTCCAGGTTCTTCTCTTTCCATTACCAGAGCCGTATTCAAACCATCACGGGCAGCCGCCACAGCAGCTGCCACACCTTCAGGTTCAGCATTATAAACAATTAAATCATAGGCCATTAGATTACCTGAAAAAACAAATATCATAACAAGAGTAAGCCCAATTATTAAATAAGTCTTTTTCAATAATTTCACATCTTTCTTTTTAGTTTAATATTCCGCTGATTTTGGAGTTCTAGGGAAAGGAATGACGTCTCTGATATTGCCCATACCAGAGAGATACATCAATAACCTCTCAAAGCCAAGGCCAAAACCAGAATGGGGTACTGTACCGTATTTTCTGATATCGAGATACCAGCTATATTTTTCTAAATCCATGTCTTCATTTTCCATCTTTTCTTTTAAAACATCATACCGTTCTTCCCGCTGGCTACCACCGATAATCTCCCCAACCTGAGGTACCAGGCAGTCTACAGCCTTAACAGTTTTGCCATCTTCATTTAAGCGCATATAAAAGGCTTTAATCTCAGCAGGATAATCAGTTACAAAAATCGGCTTATTGAAATGTTTCTCAGTTAGATATCTCTCATGCTCTGACTGGAGATCGACACCCCATTCAACTGGAAATTCAAAGTCTTCCTCGGCATTTTCTAAGATTTCAATAGCTTCAGTATAGGTTATCTGACCAAAATCAGACTCAATTATTTCTTCAATGATTTCTTTTCTACCTTCATCGATCCATTTATTAAAGAAATTTATCTCTTCTTCAGCTTCCTCAAGGGCATAGCGGAAGAGGTATTTAATAAAATCCTCCATTAGTACTAACATATCATCTAATTCGCAGAAGGCCATCTCAGGCTCAATCATCCAGAATTCAGAGGCATGGCGGGAAGTATTGGAATTTTCAGCCCTGAAGGTCGGCCCAAAGGTGTAGATATCGCCGATTGCAGTGGCTAATAACTCTCCCTGGAGCTGGCCACTAACAGTCAAACCAGTCTCCTGGCCAAAAAAGTCCTGGCTGAAATCAACTTCGTTCTGATCATTCAGCGGTGGATTTTTAAGATCTAAAGTTGAGACTCTAAACATCTCGCCGGCACCTTCAGCATCTCCAGTTGTAATAATTGGAGTATGTATATAGTAGAAATCTCTTTCATTATAAAACTTATGAATAGCATAGGCCATCTTACTCCTGAATCTATTCATAACACTGAATGTGTTGGTCCTTGGCCTTAAATGGGCAATCTCTCTTAGAAATTCAAAGGAATGCCGTTTTTTCTGCAATTTATAATCCTCTGGGGCCTCACCTAAAACCTCAATCTTTTCAGCCTTCATCTCAACTGACTGTTCTCTGCCTTCAATTTTATCTAGATAGCCCTCAACCCTTAAACTTGCTCCATTTGCAATATCATCAAGGGGGAATTCTTCTGGACTCAAAACTACAATCTGTAAGTTTTCGAAAGAACTACCATCATTTAATTCGATAAATGCTATATTTTTGGAACTTCTAAAGGTCTTTACCCAGCCCATCACCAGTACATCTTCATATTCTTCAATATTATCATTTAAAATATCTTTGACTTTAAATCTTTTAAAATAATCCAGTCTTATCACTCCTTTTTTTACAATTTATAATTCAGTATTATTATCAATATCAAGAATAGTATCAAGCAAAATTTGAGTTCCTTTTTCTATATAATTCCATTCTATCCATTCGTCTTTACAATGGCTTAGCCCTTCTTTACTTGGAACAAATATTAAGCCTGAAGGAACTTTATGGGAAAATGATTTAGCATCATGTCCTGCACCACTGGTCATAACATCATAACTCAAATTGTTTAATTCGCATACATTTTTTATTCTTTTAATCAAATCATTGTTCATATACATAGGCAGGGTTTTTATAATCAATTCAAATTCAAATTCATTCTCAGATACTTTATTGGATTCTTTAATTATTTCATTTAAAGCTGAATCTATTCTTTCTTGACTTGTATCTCTTATTTCAAGCAAAAATTCAACTTTTCCTGGTATAACACTAATTTCTCCAGGATAAACCTTCAAAACTCCTACTGTTGCTACAAACTTACCACCAATATTTTTAGCAATTTCGTTGATTTTAAGTATAAGCTTTGTTGCCCCAATCATTGCATCATTTCTATTATGCATAAAAGTAGAACCAGCGTGATCAGAAGCTCCATAACAAGTAACTTTATATCTTGTTATTCCTGAAATTTTATTAACTACTCCTATAGGAATATTTTTACTTTCAAGACTAACTTC
>SLSL01000104.1 GCA_007130465.1 Halanaerobiaceae bacterium
CTAGGACGGGCTATTACTAAAAAAGAGATTGAAAAAGATCTTATTATGATGAAAAAGCATAATATAAATGCTGTAAGAACAGCTCATTATCCAAATCATCCTGTTTTTTATGAATTATGTGATAAATATGGCTTATATGTTTTAGCAGAGACAGATATAGAATCCCATGGGTTTGAGGAACTAAAAGATTTTGATATGAATTATTTAGCCAATCATCCTGACTGGGAAGATGCTTTTATTGAGAGGATGCTGCAGATGATTAAAAGGTATATAAATCATCCTTCAATAATTATCTGGTCACTGGGTAATGAAAGTGGTTTTGGAAAGCACCATAAAAAAATGGCTGAAAAAACTAGAGAAATTGATCCAACTAGACCAATTCATTATGAACAGGACCATAATCAGGAGATAGTTGATATCATAGGTCCCATGTATCCATCAATAGAAGAAACAGCAAAACTTGCAAAAAATGAAAATAAGCCAGTTATTCTTTGCGAATATGCCCATGCTATGGGTAATGGTCCTGGAGAGTTAAAGGAGTACTGGGAAGTGTTTTATAAATATCCAGGAGCTCAGGGAGGTTTTATCTGGGACTGGATAGATCAGGGCCTTGAATATAATGATAATGGCCATAAGACTTACGGCTATGGCGGAGATTTTAATGATTATCCTAATGATAGACAATTTAATATTAATGGATTGGTTTTTCCGGATAGAAACCCTTCTCCAGGTTTAATTGAATATAAAAAGGTTATGGCACCAATTAAAGTTAATCTGATTAATAAAATAGATGGCAAATTATTAATTAAAAATCTGTATGACTTTATATCTTTAGATAATTATTTGATTAACTGGGAAGTCGTTCAATTTGTAGATAAGTCAGAAGAAATTCAGAAAAAAATTATTAGCAGCGGAAGTCAATCTATTAATTTAGAGGCTCATGAAAGAACAGAATTGACCCTTAAAGATTATCAATATCCAGAAAATGATTATTCTGATTTTTATTTAAATATAAAAATAACTACTAAAAAAGCAACTGACTCTTTAAATGCAGGACATGAAATTTGCAAATATCAATTTGAGTTAATAAATAATCTGCAAAATAAATTAAAAGACAATAATATAAATAAAGATAAAATAAGTATTGAAGATAAGTCATCAGAAATAAATATTCTTGGTGATGAATTCAAGGTATCATTCTCAAAAAGTGGTGGTAAAATCAAATCTTTAAAATATAGAAATCAAGAAAAAATATTAGCAGGCCCTGAAATTAATCTATGGCGGGCTCCAATAGATAATGATAATACAGACGTTACTAGAAAATACAGTGATGAATGGGAAGAAATCGGCTTAAATAGAATGGTTGAGAGGTTTGATAGCTATAAAATCTCTAGTTTAGAAAATAATTCAATAAAATTATATATAAATACTTCAATTGGCGTCCCAGGAAAATCATTAAAACTTAAAGCTAAATATAAATATGAGATATTTAATAATGGTAAGATTAATATGAATGTAGATGCTAAATTTAGAGCCGATCAAAAATATCTATTGCCACAGGTAGGCTTAAAATTAGTATTGCCTTATTCTTTAAACCAGATTGAATGGTATGGCCTTGGTCCAGGAGAGAATTATCCTGATAGTCAGGAATCCTCTTATGTAGATCTTTTCAAAAGTAGTATTAAAGAATTGCATACCCCATATGTATTTCCTCAGGAAAATGGTAATAGGGGAGGACTTAAATTTTTAAAAGCAAGAAATAAATATGGCTCCGGTATTATTTTTAGATCTCAAAATAAAGAGAGGTTCAGTTTTAGAGCCCATAATTATAGTGACATAGACTTAATGAAAGCAGCTCATAATTCTGAGATTCCTGATAGAGATAAGATTTATCTCAATTTACTATCAGATGTACGAGGATTAGGCTCAACATCCTGTGGACCTGAACGACTTGGCAAATATGAAATTAATCTAAATAAATTTAGTTTTAAAATCACTTTATATCCTGTATAAAGCTATAATAAATAATCACCGTTTACATTTTCACTAATACCATTGACATCTCTCTCTGAATATGATTTATAATGTAAGAGGATGATAAAGTATGAGGATTAATTAGCTTTCAATTATTTAGTTTTTGAAGCTTATACTTCTATAAATAAAGTTATTCAAATTTAAGGAGTGATTTAATATGTTAAGAGATGGTATTGAAAATGAAATTATTGCCTGGATGCAAAGAAAAGTTGAAGAGAGAGGCGCAGACGGAGCTGTTGTTGGTTTAAGTGGAGGAATAGATTCATCAACGACTGCTGTTCTTACTAAAAAGGCTTTTGGAGATAATTGTTTAGGAGTTATGTTGCCGGCTAGTGGAACTGTAGGTAAGGATATGAAATATTCAAAGGTTATTGCTGAGAAATTTGATATTGATACAATCACCCTTAACTTAGAAGATGTTAATAATCAACTAGAGGAAACTTTCCATAGCGCTGATATTGAAAAAGTCGATAGAAATTATTATCCGCAGACCTGTATTAATACACCAGATTGTGCTGAACAGAATATCCAGACCAGGATGAGAATGATGGCCCTGTATTATATAGCTAAATGCAAAAATTATGTAGTTATGGGTACTAATAATAAGTCTGAAATCATTTCAGGTTACTTTACCCTTTATGGCGATGGCGGCACTGATATGAGGCCTCTTGGTGATTTAACGAAGACTGAAGTCTGGGAATTAGCTGGTAAAATTGGTGTTCCAGAAGATATTATTGATAGACCTCCAACTGGAGGACTCCAGGGTGGCGAAGAAGGAGCCACTGATGAAGAAGAATTTGGCATAGATTATCGAACATTTGATAAAATTTATGAAGCTTTAGATAATGGCGGTGATCTTAGCCAGTTTGATATAGAAAAAGTTAATCGAGTTAATGAAATTCTGGCCAGGGCTAAAAATAAGGCTAAGGTTCCAACCTTTAAAAAATAACTAGTTATTAAAGTTAATAAATAAGATAAATTATTCTGGGGAGAGCATTGGGCTCTCCTTTATCTTTTTAGATATATATAATATGATGGTATAAAGGTGAGGTGGATATATAATGAAATTTAACTTAGCTGGTTTAAATAAAGAATTGGAAAACAAAATAATTAATTATCGGAGAGATTTTCATAAGCATGCTGAATCTGGCTGGACTGAATTTAGAACTTCATCAAAAGTTTCTGAAACTCTTGATGATTTAGGCTTCGACTTACAATTAGGACAAGAAGTTGTTGATCAAGAGGCAAGAATGGGTGTTCCTGATCAGGAAGAATTAGAAAAACATTATCAGAGAGCAAAAGAACAGGGAGCCAATTATAAATACCTTAAAGAATTTAAAAATGGTTTTACCGGGGTTGTGGCGACTCTGGAAAATGGTAAAGGGCCAACTATAGGATTTCGATTTGACATGGATGCAGTTGAAATGAACGAGAGTAGCTCTAAAGAACATAGACCAATTAAAGAAGGTTTTGCATCTATTAATGAAAATGCAGCCCATGCCTGCGGTCATGATGGCCATACCGCTATAGGCCTGGGGCTTGCAGAAGTTTTAATGAAAAATAAGAGTGAAATCAATGGAAGAATTAAATTGATCTTCCAGCCGGCAGAAGAAGGGGTAAGAGGCGCCAAATCTATAGTTGTCAGTGGGGTCCTTGATGATGTTGATTATCTATATGGCCTCCATTTAGGTCTTGGAATCGAAAGTGGTAAAGCTTATCCAGGAGCCACCGGTTTTCTTGCAACTTCAAAATTTGATGCAGTATTTTCTGGAGAACCTTCACATGCAGGCGGGGCTCCAGAACAGGGAAAAAATTCTTTAATAGCAGCAGCTACTGCCGTCAATAATCTTTATGGAATAGCAAGGCATAGCCAGGGTCCTACCAGAATAAATGTTGGTAAGCTAAATGCCGGTACTGGCAGAAATGTAATTCCGGATAAAGCTGAACTTGTTATAGAGACAAGAGGTTCCACTTCTGATCTCAATCAATATATGTATGATCAAGCAATTAATATCTTAGAAGGAGCAGCTCATAGTTTTCAACAGGATCTAAATATAAAAGCTATGGGTGGAGCTAAAAGCGGTGAGAGTAATAGGGAGTTGATGGAAAAAGTCTATCAGGTAGCCTCAAATATAACTGGATTAGAGCATATCTATGAAAAGCCTGTTAATATGGGAGGAAGCGAAGACTTTACTTACATGCTGGATAAAGTTCAAGAAAATGGCGGTCAAGGTACCTTTATTATTCTTGGCTCTGATATAGCTTCTGGTCACCATACAGCTGAATTTGATTTTAATGAAAAAGATTTAATCAATGGAGTTAATTTACTTGCCAGACTTGCATTAACAAGTTAAATAAAACCTGTAATACAAATAAATAGATAATCGCAAATTATTTTATAATATATTACATTTAATTTAATTATTTATAAAATACTTCACTTGAAATCATAAATTAATTCTTGTATTATATAAATACAAAGCTAAAATAATTCTCGGAGGTGGGTAAAACTTGATAAAAAGAAGAAAACTTTTTACTGCAACAGTTTTGGCAATTTTAATAGTCGGTTTAATTTCATTTTCAACACTTGGAACAGTTGAAGCAGCTGAGGAATTTGACCTGACAATCCTTGGAACCACTGACATGCATCAATATGTCATGCCCTATGATTATATGGATGATGAAATCAATGAAGATGTAGGC
Source organism: Halanaerobiaceae bacterium (assembly GCA_007130465.1). Taxonomy (GTDB): domain Bacteria; phylum Bacillota; class Halanaerobiia; order Halanaerobiales; family Halarsenatibacteraceae; genus Halonatronomonas. Next base: position 4,738 of record SLSL01000104.1, read on the forward strand.
TTCTCAAAGGTTTATACCTTAATTGAAGAGCAGAGAGAATTAAAGGAAAATACAATGTTACTTTCTGCTGGAGATGTAATTCAGGGAAGCTTAGTTGGCGAATTTGAATCCAGAGTTGAACCACTGGAAGAAGGAGAGACCCAGGCCATAGTCGAGGCATTTAACTATGCTGGTTATGATGCTGTTTCTATCGGTAACCATGAAATACAGGATTTTGGTATTGAATTTTTTGAAAAAGCACTTGCTGGAGCAGAATTCGACTGGCTATCAGCTAACTTAAAGAGATATGAAGATAGAGAGCTCTATGTTAAACCCTATGAGGTCTATGAAAAAGATCTTGGTGGAAGAACTATTGAAGTTGGAGTTATCAGCTTCCTTCCTCCTCAGACAGAGAGCTGGGGCAGCAGTTTCATGGAAGGCAGACTTTATATTGAGCAGATTGTCGATCAGGCAGAGAAATACTTACCAGAGCTCGATGAAAAGTCTGATATTATTATAGTTGCTGCTCATACTGGTATTGATGCCGGTTATAGAGATGCAACAGAAAATGCTGGTTATCATTTATCTGAGTTTGATGAAGTTGATGCTATGGTCTTAGGTCATGACCATGAAGTATTTCCTGGTAGCTATGAAGATTTAGATAATGTAGATAGCGAGCTCGGTACAGTCAATGGTGTACCAACAGTAATGGCCGGTGCCTGGGGAAGCCATCTTGGCGTCATCGATCTAAACCTCACATATGCTGATGGCGAATGGGGTGTCAGTGATTTCTTTGTTGAACTCCTAGAGGTTAATGAAAATGTAGAATCACATCCAGCTATTGAAGAGATTGTAGCCGATGTTCATGAAGCTACTATTGAATATGTTAGAACCCCGGTAGTTGAAAGTGATGTAGCCTTTACCAGTTACTTTGCCAGGGTAAAGGATGCAGCTATTACCCAGATTATCAATGAAGCCCAGTTAGATTATGGATATAATTTCTTAGAAGAAAACCCAGAATATGAAGACCACGGTGTTCTAGCAGCAGCAGCCCCATTCCGTTTCGGTAGAGAAGGCCCAAGAGATTATACCAATGTAGACGGACATATCCAGGTCAGTGATGTCAATGATATTTATATGTATCCAAATGAAATAAGAATAGTTGAACTTGATGGCTCTCAGGTTCTTGACTGGTTAGAACATTCAGCTCAAAACTTCAATCAGATAGATCCTGATTCCTCAGAAACTCAGAATCTAATTAACTGGGATTTTGCAGGTTTCTACTGGGATGTTATTGATGGCATGGAATATGAGATCGATATAACCCAGCCTGAAGGCGAAAGAATCGTTAACCCAACATTCCAGGGTGAACCCCTAGATGAAGACCAGAAATTCCTTGTTGTTACAAATAACCACAGAGCTTCTGGTGGCGGAGATTTCCCACATTTAGATGGTTCAACAGTAATTTATGAAACACCTACAACCCATCAGGAAATGCTTATAGGTTTCCTTGACGAATATGGTGTAGTTGAAGCCAATAATAACTGGAGAATCATGCCATTTGATCATGAGGGAGACTTGGTTGTTCGCTCCCATCCAGATGGTGGCCAGTATATTGAAGATAGAGGCTTAAACTTCCTTGAATATCTTGAAACCGATGAAGATGGTTGGGGAATCTATAAATTCAACTTTTAATAATAGTTAAATAATTAGTCTAATACTAAGCCAGGTGGATTTTTCCACCTGGCTAAATTTCTTCAGGAGGCAATAAAATGAAAACAATTGGCTTAATTGGTGGTATGAGCTGGGAATCATCTTTAGAATATTATAGATTACTAAATCAATTCACAAAAAATAAATTAGGAGAACCTCATTCAGCAGAGATTATCATGTACTCTGTTGATTTCGCCAGATTTGAAAAGATGCAGCATAAAGGCAAATGGGATGAAATAGCTGTAGAGATGATAGATATCGCAAGAAAATTAAAGGATGCTGGGGCGGAATTGCTTTTAATCTGCACCAACACAATGCATAAACTGGCTCCAGCAATTGAAAAAGAAGTTGATATACAATTAATTCATATCGCTGATACAACAGGAGAGGCTATACTCAGCCAGGGTTTAAATACTGTAGGCTTATTAGGCACTAACTTTACAATGACAGAGGATTTTTATAAAGAACGCTTAAAGAAGAAATATAATATAGATGTAATAATTCCTGAAGCTGCTGACCGTGAAATTATCCATGATATAATTTATACAGAATTAATTTCAGGAATAATAAAAAAAAATTCATTAAATAGATTTCAAGATATCATCAAAATCCTAAAAGAAAGAGGGGCTGAGGGAGTAATTTTAGGCTGCACAGAAATCCCATTATTAGTTAAAGAAGAGGATAGCAGCCTGCCTATTTTTAATACAATGGAGATACATGCTAAAAAGGCGATAGAACAGGCTTTATCTGATTAATTAGACCA
>SLSL01000141.1 GCA_007130465.1 Halanaerobiaceae bacterium
AAATATCAGTTTCTGGTCATATCCTGCTTAGATATCAGTCTTATTTCAGTCATATTTAACTCATTTTTTGCTCACAATTATTATTATGAGTTTTATATAAGAGTCATATGTGACTGAGATATGACTAGTACGTGACTAATGGTAATAGTTTTTATTGTATAATTGTATTATTAGTTGTAATAAATAAGTGGGGATGTGATAAAATTGAAATATTTATCTAAAAAACATCTTATAATATTTTGTGTTCTGGTGATTATCCTTAGTTTTCAAATTTCAGCCAGAGCTGAACTCTACCCGACCAGTGTAACTTTATCGATAGTTTCTAATGGGGAGGTTATTGGACAGGATGATTTATTTGAAATTTTAGAGATGGAAGATTATATTTTAATACCAATTGTTGCGCTTTCCAGATGGCTGGAGCTTGACCTGAGTTATAATAGAGAAGAAGAACTTTTAACTGTCTATAATGAATTAGATGACAGAACTGTTGTGATTGACTTAAGGTTTATGATTTATTATGAGTTTCCAGAATGGTCGATTGAACCGCCTGAGCTTTTAGAGGCAGATTTCTTTGTAACTAAAGGTTTGATTGAATACCTTTTTAATCTAAGAGTTGACTGGCAGCCAAGAAGGCAGGAGTTGATCCTGGATTTTGATTATCCTGAAGAAGAGATTCCTGAAATTACTGAACCAAGAATAAGGGTTAGACCAGAGAAACCGGTTATAGAGCCTGATATCACCGGGCCTGATTTTTCTATTGGCTCTATTCAATATAAGATAGGTTTTGATTATAGGTTTGAAGATGATGTTAATGATAGCAGATTGATATTTAATAATCTTATAAATGTTCATGGACGATTAGATGACTGGGCTTTCTCCGGCCAACAGATTTTAGAATATGATTTTGAAGCTGAAGAATTTAATCTTGATTATCCATTATTGAGGGCTCAAAACCCTGAAAATGACCGCCTGATTATTATTGGAGATAACCGATTTAACCTGCCTGAGACATTAGGAAGGCCTAATATTCGTGGCTTACACCTACAATACCCGCTGATACAGCAAAGTGACAGGAGAGCCTATACTTCTATTTATGGCGAGGCCAGTGAGGGCAGTACTGTATCTCTCTATGTTAATGAAAGAAAAATTGATGAAGCTTATATATATAAAGGAGAAAGCGAGTATTACTTTGAGAATGTTCCTTTAACTGTTGAGAGAACTAATATTTTTAGAGTTGTGATTATAGATATTGAAGACAATGAAATTGAGATAGTTAAAAAAGTTGCTGGAAGTTTAAATATTTATGAGGAAGGCAGAAATGAAGGTTTATTTACAATTGGAAGCTATAATAGATCTGCTCCTGTTGAATCAATAATTGAGGTTGGAGGTCTTCAGTTTAAATATGCCCTTTCTAATAATACTTCTTTATTCTGGGAAGTAGGTGCTAAAAGGGTTTTTGATGATTCTGTTTATCAGGGCATTGATGCTGGAAGTCTAGTTAGAATAGCTATTAGACCTGAAGATTTACCATTAGTGATGATGGTAGAATGGCTTGCTGGCAGTGATGTCAGTATTATTGATCATGGTGTTAGGGCCAGTACTCTCTACACCAGAGAGAATGGGCATATTAAGGCTTCGCTGTCTTATGTGCCACCAATTGTTAGTGCTAATACTAAGGCAGATGCCGGCCAGAATTTAATGGTTAATCTCCAGCATGATATCTCTGAAAACTGGCTGATGGATTTGAATCTCCATAATATCAGGTCTATTGCTGATATGGAAGATTTTGATATGAGTCTGCTTAATCTGGCTTTTGATTATAGAGACAGGGCCAGAAATTCATTTACAATCTCTACTGAGATCGGCCAGCAGAGCTTAGAGGTGGACTGGGATGACATTGATTTAACTGAGAGTGGAAGAAGTTGGTTTGATATAATCGTTGAGGGTAGGGCTTTTATTGGTTCCTCAAGGGTTGGCGGGGAAGTGATTTATATCTTCTCTGATATAGATTTTTTTGATCAGCAGCTTGAACCAGTTAATAAAAGAGAAGATGAAGCTTCTCTGAACTTTAATATTAGCAGTAATATAACTGATAATCTAGTTTTAAGTGGCGATGTTAAGACTTCTTTTATCTGGTTCGAAGGTGAAAGAATTAATGATATTTATGGGGTTGACTTAAGGGCCAGACTGAGAACCGGGCAATATACTTTTATAACTGCCAGTGCTTCTACTGAAACTGAGATCGGTGATAATGGTAGTAGCGATAAACATGAGTTAGAATTATCTATTAGATATAATGTGCCTAGAACTATTACTTTAAATGCCGGTATTAAGAGGACTTATCTGCCAGAAGAAAGTTATTTAAGTGGAAAGACTGGTTTAGACTATAGGAGCCCGGAAAATGACTGGAGATTTAAGCTTGACCTTGAATATATTGCTCCTTTTGGTGAGAGAGAAGTTGCCCAGCAAAGAGCAAAAATAGAGTATATCAGACATCTCTTCTCCGGGGTTGAGGGTTCTATCAGTTTAAGCAGAAGGTATTCTTCAAGAACCAGCGATAATCCTATCCATGAAATTTCATTTTCACTGAGTCAGGTTTTAGGTTTTGCTAGAGATGATATAATCGGTCAGAAATATAACCGTGGAAACCATGATTCTTTTATTGGAGGAGTTGTTTATCTTGATTTACAGGGAAATGGAGTTAGAGATGAAGATGATCCTTTGATTGAGGGAGTTACTCTTTTTAGAGATAGATCACGGAGTGATACTGATGAAGATGGCTACTTTATATTTGAAAATATCAGGCCAGGCTTATATGAAGTTGGCGTTGATTTGAGAGATCTACCAGAGGATTATAGAGTTGTAACAGATAATAAACTGATTCAGCTAAGAGAAAATGAAAATATCTATGTTGAGTATGGCTTAACCAAATACGGTTCAATTAGCGGCCAATTTGTTATTGATGAGGAAACTTCTGATTTTGAAGTTAGTGACGAATTGCCTCTATACTGGATTGAGGTGAAAGTTGAAGAAATTAATCGAACTGTCTTTACCAGAAACGATGGCAGTTTCTATATAGGCAATCTTCCACTTGGTCAATATACTCTCAAAATAATGAGAGATTCGCTACCTGTTGAAACTAATTTAGTTGGCGATTTTATTATTGATGTTGTTGTCTCTCCAGAAGATTTGAGTGTTGAAAATATTGAGATACCTTTAGAGGTTAATTGATTCTGAAGATAATAACTATTAAAAAAACTATTGACATTAGGTAATTAATATAGTATATTATATCTATCTTCCGATTTTTCGGAATAGATTGGAAGGAGTCATTGGTTGAACCGATGGCTTTTTTCATTTTTATAGTAAGAAAAAGGCCATTCTTTCTGGAATGGCCTTTTTGCTTTATTTAATATTTTTACTCAAACCAGATATTCCAGAAAAAGGGCTGCCAGGCTTCCTGGAAATTCTGGACTGAACTATTTACTATATTCAGTCTGCTAAAGTCTAACATATTGAAGTATGGGACTGTCTCCCACATGAAATCATAAAATTCTTCGACTATCTCATATCTTGCTTCATAGTCTGTTTCTACCATCATTCTGGCAAAGATCTCATCCATCTGTGCAGAATATTCATCATCCCAGTTTAAAATCCACTTATTAGTACCAGTCCAGCCCTGATGAATCTGAGGATCAGGTACTATTTTGGAAAATGTTGATAAATGAATATTCCAGCCTTCTTTTTCAGCTCGCCTTTCGACTACTGTTGGCCGATCAAAGAGCTGTAATTCTACTTCTACTCCAATCTTCTCTAATTGATCCTGTATGGCAATTGCTCCCTGCCTTTCTACTCTATCATCCTGACCACTTACGATAACTAAAGGTGTTCCATCATAGCCAGCCTTTTCTAATAATTCTTCAGCTTTTTCTGGATCATAATTATTGTAAATCCCTTCGCCAGCTGTGCTGCTATACCATGGATTTCCTTCTTCATGGAGAGAAGCTTCCAGGCGCCAGAACTCTGGATTACCTATCATTGAATAGCCTAACTCTTCTAGATCAAGAGCATAAACCATTGCCTGACGAGCATATTTATTATCAAATGGCGGTTGGGCATTATTCATAATAAACATGGCCATCTGGTCTGGATAGATAACTACTGGTTCAATATCAGGATTGGCTTCAAACATTTCAAATTGGTCTGTTGGAACTTCTTCTGCAAAATCAAATTGACCTGTTTGAACACCAGAGACTCTAACTGTCGGTTCAGTTATAAATTCATAGATTATATTTTCTATATAAGGAATTCTCTCTCCTGAGTAGTATGATGGTTCTAGAGGGCTTGGCTGATAATCTTCAAACCGTTCAAGCCTTAGATTTCTATCTGGTATCCAATCTAAATATTTATAAGGTCCTGTGCCAATATGATCTGTGATTACATCAGAACCAAATTCTTCAATGATATCCTGATGTCTTACCACAAATTTTTGATTGGAAACTGGTGAAGCAAGAATATTAATAAATGGAGCATATGGTTCTTCAAATATAAAGTTCAATTCATAATCACTTACTCTTTCAATTTCTTTAAAATACGGAGCAACAGTGCTTCCAGCCCCATTAACTTCTAACCATCTATTAAATGATGCTATTACATCATCACTTGTCATTTCTTCGCCATTATGAAATAATACCCCTTCTCTTAACTCCACAATATATTTGCGGCCTTCATCAGTAATTTCATAATTTTTTGCTAAATGCGGCTGGGCTTCTAAGTTTTCATCAAATTCAAAGAGTCCTTCATAGACATGATTCATCATAGAAGTTATCAGCCAGTCAGTAGAATTATCACTATCCAGATGGGCTACTGCCATTTTCTGGGCAATATTAATTGTCCCTCCATATCTCTCTTCATTCTCCTGTGCTTCTATTACTGTAAAATGATTAGGGGGGATAATTAAACTTAAACCTAGAATCAATAAAAGAGCAATAGATACTTTTAATGTTTTTTTCATGATTTTCATCCTTCCAGAATTAATAATTATTTTGTAAATGAGGATCTAAAAGATCTCTTAAACCGTCACCGATTAGGTTAAAACTCAAAACAATAACTACAATGAAGATGCCTGGAAAAGTTATAATCCAGGGGGCTACTGTTAGAAAGGATCTCGCGTCTGAAATCATTCCTCCTAAACTTGGGTTTGGCGGCATTATTCCTATTCCTAAAAAACTTAGAGCGGCTTCATCTAAAATGGCTCTGGCAAAATTAAAAGAGGCCTGAACCATTATTGGAGAGATTGAATTTTTTAAGATATGCCTGAATATTATTCGAGTATTGCTAGCACCAATAGCTTTTGCAGATTCTATATATTCTAAATCTTTGATGCTGAGTATTGATGATCTGACTATTCTAGCCATCTTAGGGAAATATGAGAATGACAGGGCAATTATTATATTATACTTGCCTCCTCCCCAGATTGCTGCAAGTGAGATTGCAATTATAATTCCTGGAAAAGCCATAAGTCCATCAAGAATTCGCATAATAACATTATCCAGCTTTGAATAATAGCCAGCTAATACCCCGACCATACCTCCGAAAATTATTGTCAGAACAACTACTGAAATTCCTACCTGAATTGAATTCCTGGCTCCATATAATACTCTGGCAAAGATATCTCTGCCAAATTCATCAGTACCCATATAATGTGTTAGTGAGGGGCTCTGCAATCTATTTCTACTATTATTCTCCCGAGGATTAAATTCAGTTATATATGGAGTAAAGATTATTGAAAATAAAATTATTGTTATTATTATAATTGCTATTCTAAAATTCGTTTTTTTGACAATCTTACTGAGATTTGTAAAAAACAAAATTATCACCCCTTTTAACTATATTTAATTCTGGGGTTGAAAAATACATAGCTTATATCTACTAAGAAATTAACAGTTATATAAATTAAAGCTACAAATATAATACAGCCCTGTATAACAGGAATATCTCTTCTCATAATAGCATTAATAGCAAGATAACCTGTTCCTGGTATGAAAAAAATCGTCTCGATTATCCAGGTACCACCTAGAAGTATAGCAAAATTATGACCTATTACTGTTATAATTGGCACCATGGCGTTTTTTAGTGAGTGTTTTATTATAATAGTTCTTTGAAAAAGCCCTTTACTTCTGGCTGTCCTGATGTAATCTGCATTAAATGTATCCAATACTGAGCTTCTTGTGATTCTTGCAATAATTCCAGCCTGCATAAAAGCCAGTGCTGTTGATGGTAAGATTAAATATCTAAATGTTGAAAAACCTCCTTCAGCAAGAGGCTCATAGCCGCTTACTGGAAACCATCTTAACCAGACAGAGAAAACTAGTATTAGAATAATTGAAAGCCAGAAACTTGGGACTGAGATGCCTAAAAGGGAAACTGTTATAGAAAGTTTATCCATTATTTTTCTATGATTTACTGCTGCTAGAATACCTAAGGAAAGACCTAATATGCCTCCCATTAGCTGGGCCATTAGAGCGATTAAGAAAGTTGGCTCTATTCTACTTATAATTGCTGATCTAACTGAAGAGTTTAAATATAGAGAATCCCCGAAATCCCCTCTGATAATATTAACTGCCCAATCAAAAAATCTATAAATTAAAGGTTGATCTAAGCCTAAACTCTCTTCTAATTGGATTACCTGTTCTTCTGTTGCCATATTGCCTAAAATAACTCTTACAGGGTCTCCAGGCATTAAATTTGTAATGAAAAATGTGATTACTGCAACTATAATAATCACAGGGATTAAAGAAATTAGTCTTTTAAGAATATATGATTTCAAAAGTGGCTTCACCTCCTGAAAAATCGTTATTATAATAAATGATATGTTTAAAATTATTAATTCAGCTTATTTATTAGTAATCTTTATTATTATTGAATATTATCATAAAGATAATTTCCTGTCAATAATTTCATTAACAAACTAAATTTTAAACCAATTTATTTATTGCATAAATCAATTCTTCTAGTACTCTTATT
>SLSL01000002.1 GCA_007130465.1 Halanaerobiaceae bacterium
AGAGATGATATTGTCAGAGACCTTTCAATGATGCAGTATAGCAGAAATGATATAGATTTTTCCCGGGGCCATTTTCGGGTTCGAGGGGATGTGATTGAGATCTTTCCAGCCTATAAGGATATTGCAATTAGAGTAGAATTATTTGGTGATGAGATTGAAAGAATTACTGAGATAAATACTGTGACCGGGGAGATCCTTGATGAACACAGGGAGTTTACTGTTTTCCCGGCCAGTCACTTTGTTACTCCTGAGAAGAAGACCAAGAGAGCAATTGAGACTATTAGAGAAGAATTAAATGAGCGACTTGAAGAATTAAGGAGCCAGGATAAGTTAGTTGAGGCCCAGAGGCTGGAGCAGCGAACCAGATATGATCTGGAGATGCTTGAGCAGATGGGTTTCTGTTCTGGAATTGAGAATTATTCCAGGCATTTAGCTGGCCGGCCACCTGGTTCAAGGCCTAAAACATTGCTGGATTACTTTCCTGATGATTTTTTGGTGATGATCGATGAATCCCATAAGACGATTCCTCAGATCGGAGGGATGTATGCCGGTGATAGGTCGAGAAAAGAAAAGCTGGTCGATTATGGCTTCAGGCTGCCATCTGCACTGGATAATAGGCCATTGAATTTTGGAGAATTTGAGGAGATTGTTAATCAGGCTGTTTATGTTTCGGCTACTCCAGCTGATTATGAGCGAGAGCATAGCCAGCAGATAGTGGAGCAGATTATCCGGCCGACTGGATTGGTTGACCCTGAGATTGAGGTCAGGCCAACTAAAAATCAGATAGATGATCTGATCGGTGAGATCAGGGATGTTGTTGATAATAAGGGTAAAAGAGTTTTGATTACAACTCTGACCAAGCGGATGTCTGAAGATTTAACTGAATATCTTGCTGAATCAGGGATTGATGTCCGTTATCTTCATTCTGATATTGATACGATTGAGCGGTCAGAGATTATTAGAGATCTCCGGTTAGGCAAGTTTGATGTGCTGGTTGGGATTAATCTGCTGCGAGAGGGTCTTGATCTGCCAGAGGTTGCTTTGGTTGCGATCCTTGATGCAGACAAGGAAGGTTTTCTCAGGTCTGAGCGGTCTCTGATTCAGACGATTGGTAGAGCAGCTAGAAATCGGGAAGGTTATGTTATTATGTATGCTGATAAGATGACTGGTTCGATGGAGAATGCGATTGCCGAGACTGATAGAAGACGGGAGATTCAGAAGGCGTATAACGAAGAGAATAATATCACTCCTAAGACGATTAAGAAGCCGGTAAGAAGGGTTGTTAAACCAGTTGAGATGGTTGTTAAAGAAGATGAGGATTTGACTTATGATATAAATGATGAAAATGGTGCTCAGGCTGAAGAAGTTGATATATCGGTAATGACTGAGCGGGAATTGACTGACCGGATGATTAACCTTGAGGAAGAGATGGAAGATGCTGCTGATAATTTAGAGTTTGAGGTGGCGGCTCAGATTAGAGATGAAATTGAAGAGATTGAAGCAGAATTAGAAAGCCGATAATTAAGTGGCTTAAATATAGATGAGGTGAAATTAATGTCTCGAGATAAGATAATTGTTAAAGGAGCAAGTGAGCATAATTTAAAGAAGATAGATGTTGAAATACCAAGGGATAAGCTGATAGTGATTACTGGATTAAGTGGTTCCGGGAAATCATCTCTGGCCTTTGATACGATTTATGCTGAGGGTCAGCGGAGATATGTTGAATCACTTTCTGCCTATGCCAGGCAGTTTCTAGGCCAGATGGAGAAGCCGAAGGTTGATTATATTGAGGGGTTATCACCGGCTATTTCGATTGACCAGAAATCGACTCAGAATAATCCCAGGTCTACAGTCGGTACTGTTACTGAAATTTATGATTACCTGAGATTGCTTTATGCCAGGATCGGTACTCCTCACTGTCCGGACTGTGGCAAGGAGATTGCCTCCCAGACTGTTGATGAAATAGTTGATCAGGTTCTGGATTTACCAGAAGATGCTAAGATTCAGATTCTGGCTCCTGTTGTGAAGAGTCGAAAAGGTGAGCATCGAAAAGTTCTGGCCAGGGCCAGAAGGAATGGTTTTGTCAGGGCTAGAGTCGATGGGGAGAATCATCTTCTGGAAGATGAGATTGAGCTGGATAAGAATTATAAGCATGATATTGAGATAGTTGTTGATAGACTTAAGGTCCGTTCAGATATCAGGAATCGTCTGGCTGATTCTATTGAGACGGCACTGGAGAATGGAGAGGGTCTGGTTATTGTTGATCAGATTGATGGTGAGGAATTAACCTTTAGCGAGAAATTTGCCTGTCCTGACTGTGGGGTCAGCCTGGAAGAATTAACTCCCAGAATGTTTTCCTTTAACTCACCCTATGGTGCCTGTTCTAACTGTGATGGCCTCGGGATAAAGAAGGAATTTGATCCAGACTTGTTATTAAACAGGGATAAACCGATCTCAAACGGAGGAATTATTCCCTGGGCAAATTCATCGAGCCGGTATTATCCTCAATTACTTGAAGCATTAGCTGAAGAATATGAGTTTTCCCTTGATACTCCGATTAATAAACTACCTGAAGAAATCGTAGAGGTTATACTTAATGGCTCAGGCAGGCAGCTTGAATTCCCTTATACTAATAGATATGGCAGAACTAGAAAGCATAAGACGACATTTAAGGGTATTATTGGCTATTTAAGAGAGCGAATCAATAAATCAGATTCACCTGGTTCCCATAAAAGGCTTGAAAAATATATGAGTGAGCGGCACTGTCAGGTCTGTGGGGGGCAGCGATTAAAACCAGTTGTTCTGGCTGTTACTATCGGAGGAAAATCGATTGCTGAATTTACAAGTATGTCAATCGGGGAATCCCTTGACTTTCTTGATGAGATTGATGAAAAGCTTGATGATAGATCGAGAAAAATAGGTGAAGAGATTTTAAAAGAGATCAAGAATCGGATTACATTTTTAAATGATGTTGGCCTTGATTATCTAACTTTAGATCGTTCTGCAGGAACACTTTCTGGTGGTGAGGCCCAGCGGATTAGGCTGGCAACCCAAATTGGTTCAGGTCTAATGGGGGTTCTCTATATCCTTGATGAACCCAGTATTGGTCTCCATCAGAGAGATAATAATAGATTATTAAGAACACTGGAGCATATCAGAGACCAGGGTAATACTGTGATTGTTGTTGAACATGATGAAGAGACGATTAAAGCTGCCGATCATATTATTGATATGGGTCCAGGTGCCGGCAAAAATGGCGGTGAAATCGTTGCCAGTGGTGATTTAAATGATATTATTAAGGCTAATGATTCTCTGACTGGTAAGTTTTTAAGAGGCGATGAGAAGATTCCAATTCCAGAAGAAAGATATGAACCAAACGGCAAATATTTAAAGATTAAAGGTGCCAGACAGCATAATCTTAAAGATATTGATGTTGATATTCCTTTAGGGACTTTTACCTGTATAACTGGAGTTTCTGGTTCTGGTAAGAGTACTTTAATTAATTATATTTTGAAGAGAAGGTTGATGCAGGAATATTATAAATCTACTGATAAACCTGGAGATCATGATGATATCGAGGGTATCGATCAGCTTGATAAAGTGATCAATATTGATCAGTCCCCGATTGGCAGGACTCCAAGATCTAATCCAGCGACTTATACAAAGGTATTTAATTATATTAGAAAGCTTTTTGCTGATACCCCTGAGTCTAGAAGGAGAGGTTATAAGAAAGGTCGGTTTAGTTTTAATGTGAAAGGCGGCAGATGTGAAGCCTGTAGTGGTGACGGTATTATTAAGATTGAGATGCATTTTCTTTCAGATATTTATGTACCCTGTGAGGTCTGTGGCGGCAAAAGGTATAATCGGGAGACCCTTGAGATCAAGTATAAAGGCAAGACAATAGCAGATGTCCTCGATATGACCGTTAGTGAGGCTCTCGAATTCTTTGAGAATATACCACCCCTTAAGAGGCGTTTACAGACGATTAATGATGTTGGCCTGGGTTATATTAAACTTGGACAGCCAGCTACAACTTTATCTGGTGGAGAAGCTCAACGGATCAAGATTTCTACTGAGCTAGGAAAACGGAGTACTGGCAAGACATTGTATCTTCTTGATGAGCCGACAACTGGTTTGCATTTTGCTGATATTAAGAAGCTGCTTAAGGTTCTGCATCGCTTAAGAGAAGGTGGCAATACAGTTATCGTAATTGAGCATAATCTTGATGTAATAAAATCTGCTGATTATATTATTGACCTTGGACCTGAGGGCGGAGATAAAGGTGGTCAGGTGCTGGCAACTGGAAGCCCGGAAGAGGTTGCCAAGGTTGAAGATTCATATACAGGTTATTTCTTGAATCAGGTTTTAAATGGTAGTCAGTCAAATAAAGCAACTGGTTAATTATTTGTACTGGAGGGATATTTAATAATGGCTGAAATTGAAGAACAATTAAAAGAACTTCCAGATAGTCCTGGAGTATATTTAATGCGGAATAAATCCAGGGAGATAATCTATGTTGGTAAGGCTAAATCCCTCCGGAGCCGGATCAGGTCATACTTTAGGAAGGGTAATCATACCTTTAAAAATACGATTCTGATCAGGCATATTGATGATTTTAATTATATTGTTACTGACACTGAAGTTGAGGCCTATATTTTAGAGGCGAACTTGATTAAGAAATATAATCCTAAATTTAATGTGCGATTGAAGGATGATAAGAGTTACCCATATTTGAAGATAACAACCCAGGATGATTTTCCTAGAATCTTTAAAACCAGAATAGTTAAAAAGGACGGCAATCAGTATTTTGGTCCATATGCCGATGTTGATGCTATCTATAAAACTATTGATCTCTTGAAGGATATTTTTAAGCTGCGGACCTGTAAGAAAGAGATTATTGCAGGTAAGCCTGAATCCAGGCCCTGTCTTAATTTTCATATTGATAAATGTTCTGGACCCTGTATCGGTGAGATTTCTAAAGATGAATATCGCCAGAATATTGAGCGGATTGCAGATTTTCTGGCTGGCCGTCAGGGTAGCCTGATTAAACTGGTGACAGAAAAGATGGAGAAAGCTGCAGCTAATCAGGAATATGAGAAGGCTGCCTTTTATAGGGATGGCCGGAAGGCCCTTAATGAGATGGCCAGGCAGCAGAAGATTATCACTGGTGATGAAGGCAATAGAGATGTAATGGCGATTGCAACTGAGCCAGAAAGTGATACAGCCTGTGCTCAGATATTAATTGTCCGCCATGGAAGGTTGATTGGTCAGGACTATATTCTCTTGGAGGGTGCTGTTGATACAGAGGAAGAAGAATTGCTCAGTTCATTTATTACCCAGTATTATAGCCAGAATCAGGATATACCTGAAGAAATATTAACCTATCAGCTACTGACTAATCAGGAGAAATTAGCGGTTTTTTTAAGCAGTCAGAGAGGTTTTAAAGTTAGATTACACCATCCTGAAAAAGGTGAGAAGAGACGATTGACAGATATGGCCAGCAGAAATGCTGAACAGAATCTTAAAAGGTCAATGATAAAAAGGCGCTATCAGCAGGAGAAGTCTGCTAAAGAATTGGCTCAGTTACAGGAATATCTGGAACTCGAGAATAAACCATTCCATATTGAAGGGTTTGATATTTCAAATATCCAGGGGACTGATACTGTTGCATCGCTGGTAGTTTTTAAACATGGAGAACCTGCTAAAGATCAATACCGGCGCTTTAAAATAAAGACAGTTTCTGGTCCTGATGATTTTGCCAGTATGAAAGAGGTTATAAAAAGAAGGTATTCACGGATTTTAGATGAAGGCAGAAAACTTCCTGATTTAATATTGATTGATGGTGGTAAAGGACAACTCAGTGCAGCTGTTGAAGCCCTTGATCAATTGGGGCTAGCCCAGCTTGAGATAATTGGCCTGGCTAAAAAGGAAGAAGAAGTATTTCTTCCTAATAGATCAGAGCCTGTAATCATGCCAGTTAATTCTCCAGGATTATATTTACTTCAGAGGGTCCGGGATGAGGCTCATCGGTTTGCAGTTAATTATCATAGAAAATTAAGAAGTAGAAGATTGACACATAGTATGCTTGATCAGATTCCAGGGGTTGGACCTACTCGCAGGAAAAGTTTGCTTGAACATTTTGGCTCTCTGGCAGAGATTAGGTCTGCCAGTATTGATAAATTAACTGAAGTATCAGGAATTAGTGATGCAACAGCAGAAAAAATTTATAATTATCTGCAGGAACATGTTAAACCAGGTTAAATTTTTGAAGATATAACTGATAATATCTATTGACATTGGCTTAAATGCTAGATATAATATCAATAGAATTGTGGATATTTTATCAACTTTTTTAAGCAATATCTATAAATCTGAGGAGGTGAGCTTAAATGGCTTATGTAATTTCTGATGATTGTATTTCCTGTGGTGCCTGTGAACCAGAATGTCCTGTAGAGGCAATTAGTGAAGGTGATTCAATATATGTTATCGATGCTGATACCTGTATAGATTGTGGTGCCTGTGAACCTGTATGTCCAGTTGATGCTATTAGCCCTGAATAAACTTACTTATTTGCCGGAGTTTCTCTCCGGCTTTTTTTCCATTTATTTATTAAATTAAATTTAATAAATAAATCTTAAATACAGTTTAATGTAATTGTTATAAAGGGGAGATGATTTTTTTGAAAGAAATAAAAAAGATTGATCAAGAGGTTGCAGAAATTATTAATGAAGAACAGGAGAGACAGGATAATAATATTGAATTGATTGCTTCAGAAAACTTTGTTAGTGAAGCTGTCAAAGAGGCTGCTGGTTCCTGTTTAACTAATAAATATGCTGAAGGTTATCCAGGTAAGAGATATTATGGTGGTTGTGAAGTAGTCGATAAAGTAGAAAGACTTGCTATTAAAAGAGCTAAAGAATTATTTGATGCTGATCATGCTAATGTTCAGCCCCATTCAGGTTCTCAGGCCAATCAGGCAGTTTATTTTGCAACTCTATCACCTGGAGATACAGTTCTGGCAATGGATTTAACCCATGGAGGTCATTTAACCCATGGTAGCCCTGTGAATATGTCTGGAGAATATTATAACTTTATTCATTATGGAGTTGAAAAGAATAAAGAGGTAATTGACTTTAAACAGGTAAAAATGCTTGCTGAAGAATATAAACCAAAAATGATTGTTGCAGGGGCAAGTGCTTATCCTAGAATTATTAATTTTAAAAAGTTTAGAAAAATAGCAGATGAAGTTGGTGCTTACTTTATGGTTGATATGGCGCATATTGCAGGTCTTGTTGCTGCTGGACTTCATCCGAATCCTGTAGAAGAAGCAGATTTTGTTACTTCTACAACCCATAAGACATTAAGAGGTACCAGAGGCGGATTAATTCTCTGTAAAGAGGAATATGCTAAGAAAATTGATAAAGCTATTTTCCCTGGCATTCAGGGTGGGCCATTAATGCATATTATTGCTTCAAAGGCTGTTTCTTTTAAAGAAGCTCTTAGTGAAGAATTTGTAGAATATCAGGAGAAAGTAGTTAGAAATGCCAGAGCACTAGGTGAAAAATTACAGGATTATGGAATGAGACTTGTTTCTGGTGGAACAGATAATCACTTATTGTTAGTTGATTTAACTAATATGGAGATTACAGGTAAAGAAGCTGAAGAAGCTTTAGATAAAGTTGCGATTACTGTTAATAAGAATACTATTCCTTTTGAGACTAGAAGCCCTTTTGTAACCAGTGGGATTAGAATCGGAACTCCAGCTGTTACAACAAGAGGTATGGGTGAAGAAGAAATGAAACAGATCGGTGAATTGATGTATGAGACTTTAAAGAATTATGATAATGAAGATAAATTGAAGGAGATTAAAAGGGATGTCCTTGCTTTAACGAATGAGTTTAAATAAAAACTTTTAAATTGGGCGCCTTTCAGGCGCTCTTTTTTTATTTGGCAGGAATTTTGCAATAAAACTTGAATAGATATAGTATAGAGGTGATATAAAATGGATTATAAAATGATTGCAATTGATTTAGATAATACATTATTAACGTCTGAGAAAAAGATTGATAACTATACAGCAGATTTAATAATGAAAGCAGATAAAGCTGGCAAGAAAGTAATACTAGCTACAGGCAGAATGTATGAAGCAGCAGTTCCTTTTCTTGAAGAATTAGGTCTTGATACACCATTAATAACTTATAATGGTGCTTTAGTTAAGGATAAAAATAGAGAAGTAATTCAGGAAAATCTAATTCCTAATGAATTAACTAAAGAGGTTGTTGAATTTGCAGAAGATTATGGGATACATATTCAGTATTTTAGTGAAGGGAATTATTACTATCGCTGGAGAAATAAATATGCCAGGGAATATGGGGAGATAATAGGTATTGCAGGAGTTGAAACCAGGGTGAAATTACAAAACTATATTGAAAATCCTGCTCTTAAATTATTGGTTATAGAGGATGAAGAGAAAAGAAGAGAATATTTTAAGAGTGAATTAAATAAATATTACAAGCAACGTCTGAGTATATCATCATCTATGGCGACATATATTGAAATAACTGCATCTAATGTTAATAAGGGTAGAGCTTTGGCTGGTCTTGCTGATAAGTATAATATTTTGCCAGAAGAAATTATAGCTGTCGGTGATGGTTATAATGATTTACCGATGCTTGAAATGGCAGGTTTAGGTGTTGCGATGGAAAATGCTCCTGAAGAAGTCAGGGCAAATGCTGATAGAATTACTCAGTCCAATGATGAACAGGGAGTTGCTAAGGTATTAGAATATCTATTATCTTGCAATGATTAGGCATAGTAGATATAATTAAGGGAGGGCTTGAATTGTTAGTTGTTCAAATTATTAAAGATGTTTTTAAAACTTTTTATGGTGGGCTTTTTAAAGCTATAATTTTAAATTTAATCTGGTTTATATTAATTTCTCCAATAGTATTTTTATTTGTTAATGGGATTTACCTTGACTTTTTTATTCCCTTTATGCTACCTGTTTTAATACTTGGTCCTATAATATTGACAGGGTTAAATTTATTAAATAAGATATATCAGAATGAGGATTTTAGTTTAAAAGAAATATTTTCAACTATTAAAACTTCATTTTTACCTGGGCTTCTTGCTATCATATATACTCTTGCAGTTTATATAATTTTAATAATAGATATCTGGTTTTTTTATGGGAGAAGTGATGGTAATTTATTATTTTTAGTTTTAACAGCTTTATTTGTTTATTTGACTGTATTTTTTAGTATAACTCAATTATATTTCTGGGGCTTATTAGTTCATGGTAGAGAACTTACTTTATGGACTAAAATTAAGAGGTCTATCTTTTTATCAGTTGATAATATTTTACAGTCTTTTTTATGGCTGGCAATTGTGACAGCTATTACAGGTGGCTTTTTATATTTAACCCCAATTTTTCCGGCACTATATTTTAGTATTACAGGCCTGACAATTATAATTGGGACAGATAAATTTTTAAATACTTATAAAGAAGAAGATTATAAAAGATTAATGAGCAATGGCAAATTAAGTGATTGAGAGGGAGATATTAAATGGTTAATTATTTTGTTGGTGTTGATTTAGGGGGTACTAAAATTTTAACTGCAGTTGCTGACCTAAAAGGAAATATTCTGGCAGATGTCAAAATGGCAACTGAAGTAGAAAAGGGCGAAGAAAATATAATAAATAACATCGATAAGAGCATCAGAACTGTTGTTGGGAAGGCTGAATTAAGCCTTGGAGATGTTAAAAGGGTTGGTGTTGGTAGTCCGGGGCCTCTTAGTATAAAGAAAGGTATCGTATACGAGACTTCTAATCTGCCTTTTAAAAACTTTCCAATTGTGAAAATGCTGGAATCAAAGGTTAATATACCAGTTGTGCTTGAAAATGATGCTAATGCTGCTGCTTTAGGTGAAAAATTATTTGGTGCTGGAATTGACAGTGAGGTTATGGCATATATTACAATTAGTACAGGTATCGGCGGCGGGCTGGTTATTGGAGAAAAAGTTTTTCATGGAAGCAATGATGGTGCCGGTGAAGTAGGTCATATGATAATTGAACCTTCAGGCCCTCCATGTGGTTTTGGACAGCATAAAGGTTGTCTTGAAGCGATGGCATCTGGTACAGCTATTATCAGAAATGTTAAGAATGGATTAAGAAATGATCCAGGTAAATGGCTAAAAAATTATGAGGGCAAGATTGATGATATTGACGGCTATGATATTGCAAAAGCAGCCCGAAATGGGGATGAACTTGCAAATAAAATTTACCAGGATGCTGGTAGATATCTCGGAATAGGTATGGCTAACTTAATTAATCTCTTTAATCCTGATACAATAGTATTTGGTGGAGGAGTAATGAAAGCCAAAGAATTATTCTGGTCTGAGATGAAAAAATCAGTAAAAGAGAATGCTTTAACGGCATCTGCCAATGATTGCAAGTTTTTAGAGGCAGTCTTAGGAGATAATACTGGAGTTGTTGGAGCAATAGCAGTAGCTATAAAGGGGTGATTTCTTGGTAGATAAAAAGCCATCTGTTACAGTTAAAGAAATTCAAGAAGAATTATCTATTAAATTACTGGCAGGAGAAAATAATATTGAAAGAATAATAGAAGTTAGTGATTTAAAAAGACCAGGAATTGAACTGGCAGGCTATTGGAAACATTTTGTGCCAGAGCGAATTCATATTTTAGGTACAACAGAAACTTCTTTTCTTGAGGGGCTTAGTAAAGAAACTTTAACAGAAAGACTTGAAAAATTTTATAGTTTAGATCCTAGAGCAGTGATAATTACTAGAAATATAAAGCCGATGGATGAGTTAATAGCTCTTGCTAATAAATATAATATTCCTCTTTTACAGTCAGAACTTTCAACAACCAGATTTATTAGTAGATTAACAGCATTCTTAGAGGATAAGTTAGCTCCTATTATTTTTGAACATGGGGTTTTAGTTGATATATATGGTTTAGGAATTTTAATCCGGGGCAAAAGTGGAATTGGGAAAAGTGAAACTGCAGTAGAATTAATCAAAAGAGGACATCGGCTGGTTGCTGATGATAAAATTAATATTAGGGCTATTGGTGAAAGAGAATTAATTGGAACTGCTCCAGAAAGAATTAAACATTTCCTTGAGATGCGAGGAATTGGAATTATTAACGTTAAAAGGTTATTTGGTGCTGGGGCAATCAAAGATTCTACCAGAATTGATATGGTTGTTCATTTAGATAAATGGAAAGATGATAAGAGTTATGAACGACTCGGCATTGATACCTATTCAACTGAGATACTTGGTATTGAAATTCCGGAATTAACTATACCAGTTAGACCAGGTAGAAATATAGCTCTGGTTCTAGAAGTTGCAGCCATGAATCACCGTTTAAATACAATGGGATATAATGCTGCAGAGGATTTGGCGGAAAAAATTAAGGAGAAGAAAAGTTAGGAGAGCTTCTCATGTATCTGAAATTTATTATTATGTTTTTAATAATTATAATATTGATGCCAGGCTTAATTTATGCCAATGTTAATTCAAATAATGGATATCCTGAAACTATTTATTATGGAGAAGATCCTGTAGGCGATGATTATGGACCAGGTTCTTATAGGTATCCAGGGCATAGAGTCTTTCAACCAGGTGAGGGTCATTATGATTTGAAATCATTTAAAATACAGACAGTTGGAGAAGATTATAGATTCATTTTTGAGTTTGGTGAAATTGCAAATACCTGGGATGGGAAATATGACTTTAGTCATCAATTGATTCACATGTATTTTGATAAGGACTCGACAACTGGTCAGACTGAGTTGTTTAGGCAGGGGGCCAGGGTAAAACTCAATCCAGATTTTCCATGGGATTATCATCTCCAGTTTAGTGGGTGGTGGTTAAGGTTGATTGAGCCAGATGATGATCCTGATGATCTTGTTAGGGATATTTTAAATGTTGATGCTGAAGTTTCTCCCTGGGATTTATATGATATCAATGTTGAAATATTAGAAAATAAGATATTACTGGAACTGCCTCAAGAATCTCTTGGAAATATAGAAGGAAGCAGATTTTATTTATTTGTTGGAGGTTTTGATCCATTTGGAGAAGATAATTTTAGGCCTGTTCAAAATCATCGTACAAATTGGTCATTCTTTTATGATCATAATTTAGATGAATCAGGGAATTTTGAATATGAAGAAGCAACCAGGGTTATAGATTATTTTTATCCTGAAGATGGTTATCAGGAAGAATTTTTAGGAGTAAATTTTGCTGAAATGGATCACTTGGAGCCTGTTAAAATTCCATTACCTGAAAAAACTTTTATTGAATTGATTCGTGGTTATAGTTATCTGATTGCATTAATATATATTTTAATTAGCTTTTTTATTATTTCGTATATTTTATATTTTATTATGAGGAGTGCCAGTGATGAATAAAGATGCTTTAAGGTTTTGTCGAAGAATACTAAAAGAAGTCTCCAGAAGTTTTTCTTTAACTATACCGATGTTAGATCCTGAGATCAAGAATGCTGTTATGATAGTTTATTTACAGGATAGGCTTCTTGATAATTTTGAAGATGAATTACCTGAATTGGAAGATGATCAACGGAAAAATTTAATGGATAAAGTAGTTGAAGTATTTAACCCTGCTCATCGTCAGGAACCACCTCTGATACAGGAAATTGAGGAATATGCAGATGAATTTATTGATGACTCATTGAAAGTTTTAACTGCAAATGTTAATCTACTCTGGGAAGCTTATCATGGTCTTGATTCCTATGTTAAAGCAAGGTCATTTTACTGGTTAAAAGAGATGAATTCAGGCATGCAAAAATATTTGGATAATGGAATTAAAACTTTTTCAGATTTAGATGAATACTGTTATTATGTTGCAGGAACTGTTGGAGGGTTTCTTTCTGATTTAATTATTACTAAGTATAACTTAAATCAGAGGCAAGCTGAAATTTTAAGAGAAAATTTCAATGAAGCAGGTTTGTTTTTGCAGAAGGTAAATATTACCAGAGATATTCGTGAAGATATATTGAATAGAGATAGAATCTTTTGGCCACTTGAAGAATTAGGTCTTAAGAGGGATCAATTATTGAATAAAGAATATAAAGAAGAGGCGATGTTATCTTTACACAAGATGATAGAAAATATTAAAAAACATGTACCAGCCTTAATTGAATATTACGATGCCTTGCCAGATGAAGCTAGTGGTTATAAGAGGTTTTTTGCAGTAAATAATGCCCTTGGGTTAGCAACGATTGAACGTTTAAGCAACAATGAAGCAGTTTTTTATAGTTCAAAGCCGGTTAAGGCTTCTAAATTAGAGTTTATGGCAATAATGAAATCTTCAGAAAGAAAGTTATATGAATATGCTGAGGAAATTGATTAGCTCATTTTAGAGTTTGAGAGGTGGTAAATATGCGTTTTATTATAATAACAGGAATGTCAGGTGCTGGTAAATCTTTAGCCTTAGATACACTTGAAGATAAAGGCTATTACTGTGTGGATAATTTACCTCCGGCATTAATAATTAAATTTGCTGAATTATGCAATCACTCAGGCCAGGATAAAGTTGCTCTGGTAAGTGATATAAGAGGCAGGCAATTTTTTGATGAATTAATAAATTGTTTAAATGAACTTGATGAAGATGGTTTGGATTATGAACTATTATTTTTAGAAGCAGAGGACAATACACTGGTACAGAGGTATAAAGAGACTAGACGGAGGCATCCTCTTGATAAAGAAGGTAGACTTTTAGAGGCTATCAAAAAAGAAAGGGAATTGCTCTCTGAAATAAAGGGAAAAGCAACAAAGATAATAGATACTAGCAAGCTTTCTGTTAAGAAATTTAGAGATGATTTAAATCGGAACTTTGGATATGATAAAGAAGGTAGAGGTGGAATTTTAATTTCTTTGATTTCATTTGGATTTAAGTATGGTTCTCCAATTGATGCAGACACTATTTTTGATGTTCGTTTCATGCCTAATCCTCACTATATTGATAATCTCAGGCCAATGACCGGGGAAACAGATGAAGTTCAGGAATATATTTTCAAATGGCCAGTAGTAAATAGGTTTTATGATAAGTTATTTAATTTTATGAAATTTTTGCTTCCTGAATATATTAAAGAGGGTAAGAGTCATTTTACAATAGGGATAGGTTGCACTGGTGGCAAGCATAGATCTGTTGCTTCTGTAATTCGTTTAAAGGAATATTTAATAGGTTTAGGATACAAGGTTAGTTTGGAGCATAGAGATATAAATAAATAGGTGGCGGTTATTTTGAAATTATTTAAATGGCTTTATCCAGGAATAAAACTAAAGAGATGGATATTTCTGTTATTATTAGGATTGTCATTTGTTATTATTGGTTTATTACTGGTCTTTAATAGGCAGTTATTAAGTTATATTCAAATAAATATTGATACCTGGGTGGAGATGATAGATTTACCAAGACAGTTAGTCACTAATCTTTTAGGAGGACTCTATCTTATTGGTGGAATAATCCTGGTGATATTTTCTTTGAGGAAAATGTTTGATAGAATAAGTCAAAAAAATGAAAAATTAGTTGATGATTTATATCAAAAAGAGGTATTGCAGAAGGGTTCCAAGGTTGTTGCTCTTGGTGGCGGAACAGGACTTTCAACACTTTTAAGAGGTTTAAAGACAAAAACCAGTAATATAACAGCTATAGTTACTGTAGCCGATGATGGCGGTAGTTCAGGGAAGTTGAGAGATGAGCTTGGAATGCCACCTCCAGGAGATATTAGAAACTGCCTGGTTGCATTAGCTGATACAGAGCCATTGATGGAGGATCTATTCCAATACCGTTTTAGTAATGAGGGCCACTTAGTTGGTCATAGTTTCGGTAATTTATTTATAGCCTCAATGTCTGAGGTTTTAAATGATTTTGAAGAAGCTATTAAAGAATCAAGTAAAGTTCTTGCTATTAGAGGTCAGGTTTTACCTGCTACAAGTGAGAATGTTCAGCTTGGAGCAATCTATAAGGATAAGACTAGACAGATTGGGGAATCATTAATACCAGTAGATGGTAAGGAAATAGATAAAGTTTTTTTAGAACCTTCAAACTGTAAACCTTCTCAGAGAGCAGTTGAATCTATTAAAGAGGCAGATTTAATTGTATTAGGTCCAGGAAGTCTTTATACCAGTCTTTTGCCAAATTTATTGATTGATGAAATTCAGAAAGAGATTAAAAATAGCGCAGCTAAAAAGGTATTTATCTGTAATGTTATGACCCAACCTGGAGAGACTAATAATTTTTCTGCTGCAGATCATCTTAAGGCAATTTATGATCATACAGGGGATAAAATCTTTGATTGGATTGTTGTAAATAAAAAAGAGATATCTGGTAAGTCAGTTAGGAGATATGAAGAAGAAGGAGCATTTCCAGTGAAAATTGATTATGATGAGTTGGATAAGTTGGATGTTAAGATAAAAGAAGAAGACCTTCTTGCTAAAAGTAAAGATAATACGTATTTGCGTCATAATCCTGAAAAGTTGGCTAATATTGTTTTAAATCTACTAAAAGAAAAATAGCTGGAGGCTCAAAAATGTCATTTACAGATGAAGTAAAACATGAATTGATTAGATATGAAAATCAATCGTTTAAGGAAAGAAAATCTGAACTTGCCGCTTTATTGAGAATAACTGGTTCTATTTCTATAATCAATAAAAAGCTTTCTGTGCAATTAAAATTAAAATATGGTGATTTAGCCCGATTGATTTATAGGTGGTTTAAAGATAATTATAAGCTAGAAGTAGAAATTATTGTTAGGAAAAATACTACTTTAAAAAAAGAACAATATTATGAATTAAATCTTCCACCTCAGGATGGTTTAGATAAATTTTTAGCTGATTTAGGAATATTTAATGAAGAAAGAGGTCTTGATTTTTCAATTAAATCTGAATTTCTACAGTCTGATAGTTCAGGTCGGGCATATCTAAGGGGTCTCTTTATAGGTGGAGGTTCAATTAATCATCCCAGAAGTGGTTACCATTTGGAATTTCGCTGCGAACATCATGCACAGGCGAAGGATTTAATAAAATTACTTTCTTTATTTGATATATCTGCAAAAATGGTTGATCATAAAGATAGATATATGGTTTATTTAAAAGATTTTGAGAGTATAACTACATTATTAAATTTAATTGGTGCTCAACAATCTCAGCTTAAAATGGAAGATGTTAAAATCTTACGGGAAATAAAAAATGATGTTAATCGGAAATTAAACTTTGAGACAGCAAACCTGGATAAAACAGTCGAAGCAGCTATGAATCAAATTGAGGATATTGAACTAATAGACCAGGAGATTGGGTTAATAAATCTCACTTCTTCTTTGCAAGAAATTGCCCGTTTACGAATGAAAAATCCCTATGCTAGTATTAAAGAACTTGGGCAGAAACTTGATCCACCCTTAAGTAAATCAGGTGTTAATCATCGCCTGCGGAGACTTAATAAAAAAGCAGAAAAAATCAGGGGGAATAATTAATGGATTTAAAGATGGATATAAATATTGAGCAACGCCAGGAATTAATTATGACCCCACAATTACAGATGGCTATTAAATTACTTCAATTTTCTAGTTTAGAATTAGAAGAATATCTGGATGAAGAACTTTTAGAAAATCCTATTATTGAAAAAGAAGATAAAAAAGAAGAATGGGAAGAAAGTCTTGAAGACCATTATAATTCAAAAAAATTTAGTAGAAGTTCTAATTCAACAGAGGGACAAGATAGTTTTGAGAGTTATACAAATTATCGTCCTGGTTTAATTGAGCATTTAGAAAACCAGCTTTATGAAGTTTTACCAGAATCAGAATTAGATTTAGGAAGATATATAGTGAGTAATTTAAATCAGGATGGGCTTTTAATACCTTCAGTAGAAGAGCTGGCAGAAGAAACAGGTAAAGATCCTGTTTTAATTAATAATGTATTAAGAAAAATTCAACATCTTGATCCAGTTGGGATAGCCTCAAGAAATATTAAAGAGGCATTATTGATTCAGCTTGATAAAATGGGGAGAGATAATGACCTTGCTATGAAAATAGTTGCAGGTTGCTGGGATAAATTAAATGACCTTTCTATAAAAAAATTAATGAAAAAATATAAGGCTACCGAAGAAGAAGTTCTATATGCCCTTGAAAAAATTAAAAATCTTCAACCGAGACCTGCATCACTATATTCTAATGAAGAATTAAAAACCGATTATCTAGAGCCTGATATTTTAATAAAGAGAGATAATGGAGAATATTATGCAGAATTAAATTCATCTAATACTCCAGTATTATCAATTAACCCAAAATATTATAACTTAATGAAAAATACTGAAGATGATGAGACAAATGAATTTTTAAAGAAAAAATTTAAAGCAGCTATCTGGTTAATTAGAGCAATTGAACATAGAAGAATGACACTTTTAAAAATCAGTAATGTTTTAATTGAAAGGCAGAAAGAATTTCTTGAACAAGGAGTAAAACATCTTAACCCTCTGACAATGCAAGAAGTAGCGGATGAAATTGAAATGCATGAATCAACTGTTAGTAGGGCTAGTAATGATAAATATGTTCAGACTCCTCAGGGCCTTTACAGCATGAAGTTTTTCTTTGCTAGTGGTGTAGATAATCGTTCATCTGCCAGCATAAAAGCTTTAATTACTGAATATATTAAAAAAGAAAACAAAAATAAAGCATATAGTGATAGCAAATTAGCAGAAATATTAACTAAAAATGAAGGCATAAATTTATCTAGAAGAACAATTGCTAAATATAGAAATAGCCTGGGTATTCCTTCTTCATTAGAAAGGAGAAAATGGAAGCGGTGTTAAAATTCTAATTTGTACTTGCAAAAAGAAAATTAATGTATTATAATTAGCTCGAGGATTAATCTTAGGTTTTTTTGCAGCAGCTGGGACAAATATGTTCAAGAAGGACAATTATGTTCCCGCTTCGGCATTTGAGTTTTTCTAACACCCAGGAGTGGTGAACTGTGGATTATCTATTTAAAGTTCAAAAGAAAATAGTGCCTGAAGTTGTTGATTTAGCAGAAGT
The DNA here is from genome assembly GCA_007130465.1 of Halanaerobiaceae bacterium. GTDB lineage: Bacteria > Bacillota > Halanaerobiia > Halanaerobiales > Halarsenatibacteraceae > Halonatronomonas. The sequence goes on from SLSL01000002.1 coordinate 18,074, forward strand.
TAGATATTCTATCTTAAAGAAAATTTATCATGAAGAACCAATAGGTAGAAGATCTTTATCTGAAGGCCTTAAATTAAGTGTACGCCAGGTGCGGAATGAGCTTAAGTTCTTAAACGAGCAGGGTTTAATAAAAGTTAGTAGGGCAGGAGTCTCATTGACTCAAGAAGGAAAAGATTTTATAACTGAGTTAGAACTATATTTTACTGAAATAAAAGATTTTGCTAACCTTGAAGAAAAAGTGGAAGAAAAATTAGATATTAACGAGGTTTTAATAGTTCCTTGCAACTTAGAGCATTCTAATCTTATAAGAGAAATAGGTAGAGTTGCGGCAAACTATCTTCGCAGGCTTTTAAGAACTGAAGATGTAATAGCAATTACGGGTGGGTATACAATGGCTCAGGTTGCAGAAATGATGCCTTTTTGCGATGAAAAATATAATAATACTATAGTTGTTCCTGGGAGAGGTGGTCTTGGAGAAGAAGTAGATATTCAGGCTAATACTATTGCTGCCTCAATTGCTAAAAAAATAGGCGGTAAGTATTATTTATTACAGGTGCCTGATAATCTTAAAGTAGAAAATATTTCTCTGATTAAAAGTGAACCTTCAATCCAAAAAACTTTAGATATTTTACAGAAGGCTAATATTCTTGTTCATGGAGTTGGTAATGCAGCCGAGATGTCAGCAAGAAGAGGTATGGATCAGGCTGAAATAGATGAAATTTTATCAAAAGGTGCTATAGGAGAAGCTTTTGGTTATTATTATAATCTTGATGGGGAAATTGTTTACTCGACCCCATCGATAGGATTGAATTTAAAAGATGTTGAAAACATTGGCACTGTTATAGCTGTAGCAGGCGGAGAAAAGAAAGCTGAAGCAATTAAGTCAATTATATCTCCTAAATATCAGGATGTATTAATAACTGATGAGGATACAGCAAAAAGAATAATATCCCTATAATCAAGGGAATTATTAATATAATTAATTAAAAATATCAGGAGGGTGATAAAATGAGTGTAAAAGTAGGAATTAATGGTTTTGGAGCAATTGGGAGAAGAGTTATAAGAAGTTCATATCAGAATGATAATGTTGAATTTGTAGCGGTTAATGACCTTATAGAACCACAACAGTTGGCCTATCTACTCAAATATGATACTAATTATGGTAAGTTGGATGCTGAGGTTGATTATACTGATGACAGTATCATTATTGATGGTAAAGAGATTAAAGTTTTCTCTGAAAAAGATCCTGCTCAGTTACCCTGGGGAGATCTTGGAGTTGAAGTAGTAATAGAAGCAACTGGATTATTTACTGATGGTGGAGATGCTAAAAAGCATCTTGAAGCTGGCGCTAAGAAAGTAATAATTTCAGCACCTGCTAAAAATGAAGATTTCACAACTGTATTAGGTGTGAATTTCGATGAATATGATCCTGAAAAACATCATATAGTATCAAATGCTTCATGTACAACTAATGGTCTTGCTCCGGTATGTAAAGTTCTTGATGATAAATTTGGAATTGAAAAAGGCTTAATGACAACAATTCATGCCTATACATCTTCACAGAATCTTTTAGATGGTCCATATGCCTGGAAGAAGATAACAAGAGGAAGAGCTGCTGCTGAAAATATTGTTCCAACAACAACTGGTGCAGCTAAAGCTATTTCTGATGTTATGCCTCAATTAGATGGTAAGCTTGATGGTATGGCTGTTAGAGTTCCTACTCCAACAGGCTCATTAATTGACATGGTCGTTGATCTTGAAGAAAATGTAACTGTAGAAGATATTCATAAAGCGATGAAAGAAGCTTCTGAAGGTGAGCTTAAAGGTATATTAGGCTACACTGAAGATGCAATTGTTTCAAGAGATATTTTTGGAGATTCACATTCTTCAGTATATGACCCAAATCATACTAAAGTAATTGGTGGTAACCAGGTAAAAGTTCTAACATGGTATGACAATGAGTGGGGTTATTCCTGCCGTCTTGTAGACCTAGCAATTAAAATGAAAGAAGCAGGACTATAAATTATAAATATTAAAATATAGCAGGTGGCTTTAATATGAGTCGCCTGCTATAATATTCTGATCGAGAATTTATTTATCAGACGTCCTATGTCAGTGCGCCAAGATAAGGTCATATCATATAGCAGGTGGGAACCCTGCTGAGTAAGGCTGAGCAGGCCACTCATAGCGAGTTTTGGACATTCATCAGTAATGATGAATGTTAAGCGTAAACAGTAAGGGTGCAGGCGGCAAGTGAAAACTGAAGGTATTGAGCCTCGAAATACCGTTGAAATGGGATTAGGTCTATGTTGTTGACATGACAGAAGACAATATTGCTGGGAACATTATGCTAGAGCCCAGTGACACCCCGGGGTCTGAGTCCGTCGCATGTATCACATAGCTATGATATGGCAACTTGGGAGGTCCTGCAAATCCTACGCTGAGAGTGGGATGAACCGAGCGGAAAGTAAGGTCATCTAGTTATTTGCAGGAAGTCGGATAACCGCATAGTACCGGAGAAACGGGTAATACCCTTGGAGGGAAGGCGGTTACACAAAATCACTCTTTAAAGGGACACATACTCTATACACAGAGATAGGTGAAAGTATGGAAACGAAACTGAAAAGAATAGCTGAAGTTGCGAGAGAACAACCTAAAGAAAGATTTACCTCACTTGTACACCTGGTGAATGAAGAAATGCTAGAAAACTGTCATATAGAGATGGATGGCAGGAAAACTCCTGGAGTCGATGGAGTAACCAAAAAGGTCTATGGAGAAAATCTTCAAGAAAATCTAAAAGACCTGGTTGCTAGAATGAAAAAGCAAGCATATAAGCCTAAACCAGTAAAACGTATATACATTGAGAAAGAAAACGGTGGCCAACGCCCCATTGGTATTCCAGCATATGAAGACAAATTGGTGCAGAGTGCTGTAGCCAAAATTCTCTCTGCTGTCTATGAAGAAGACTTTCTAGATTGCTCGTTTGGCTTTAGACCCAAGCGTAACTGTCATGATGCGTTAAGGCTTTTAGGGGGAATTATTAATAAACCAGAAATCAATTATGTGGTTGATACTGATATCAAAGGATTCTTTGATAATGTTGATCATGAATGGATAATGAAATTCTTAGACCATCGTATTCAGGATCCTAACCTACAAAGATTGGTGTCTAGATTCTTAAAATCGGGTATAAAAGAAGATGGAGTAAAATATGAGAGCAAGAAAGGTACACCTCAAGGCGGGGTTTGTTCGCCAGTGCTTGCTAACCTTTATCTGCATCATGTTGTAGATTTATGGTTTGAAAAGAAGATGCGGAAAGTGTTGAAGGGAAAAGCTTATATGGTAAGATATGCTGATGATATAATATTCTGTTTTCAGTATGAAGAGGATATCAAATATTTCTATAAATCTTTTGTAGAAAGGCTGAAGAAATTTGAGCTTGAACTGTCAGAAGAGAAAACTAACATTGTTAAATTAGATAAAGATGATGGTGACGATGATTATAGAAATAGTACTTTTGATTTTCTCGGATTCACCCACTATATGGGAAAATGCAAGGATGGAATAAAGCGTATTAAAAGAAAGACTAGCAAGAACAATCTTCGTCGTAGTATCTCCAGGTGTAAAGAGTGGATAAAGAAAAACAAGGAAACTCCAATTAAGGGTTTTATGAAGAGATTAAATCGCAAACTTAAAGGTACCTATAATTATTTTGCGGTGTCTGACAATAGTAGAAGTTTAACTAAGTTGTATAGGGAAATTAGGAAACTAGTTTTCAAGTGGTTAAACAGACGCAGTCAGAAAAGGAGTTACAATTGGGAGGGTTTTATTAAGTTTCTAAGCGAAACCCCTATTGTAAAACCAAGAATTAAAGTAAATCTTTATGAAATCAAAGTGGGTTCTCGTTATCTTGAGTAAATGATTGAGTGAAGAGCCGTATGCCTGAGCAGGGCACGTGCGGTTCTGTGAGGAGTTGGAGCTGGGAAGTTCCGCTTACTTGACAGTAAAAATTTTCCATGTAGAATAATGTAATGATAATTTTGCACAGGGGTATCCAGGGAATGAGGTATTTAGTTTTTAAAAACTAAATTTAATATAATTAGAGACAATTTAAACAGCCTGATTTTGGATAATGTTATCACTTTTCTCTGGTATTCGGTATTTTGATCTATCCCGCATCATAGCATAAATAATATCAACCAGGCGTCTTTTAAGACAGGTAATAGCGACTTTGTGACACTTGCCTTCATCAATCTTTTTTAGATAATAACTATAACCAGCTAGGTTTTTAGCTAAGTTGTTAGAAGTTTTGCCAATTTGTTGAATAGCAAGTTGATGAAAGGCTTTATTAAGATCTCTACAGCCATATTTTTTAGATCTATAGTGGCTGGATTTGCCAGAACTATATTGTGCAGGAGCAATACCTGCATAACGAGCCAATTTGCTGGCAGAACTAAAGCGATTGATATCCTTGATATTTGAGATAAATGTTGCAGCAAGGATGGTACCAATACCAGGCATAGAAGTAAGCTGATAATCTGTATTTTCAATAGCATTTTCAAGTTTTTCTTTAGTTTTTTCGATATTTTGTTTGATAGTTTTTAAATGAGTTATAGCCATCTTAA
>SLSL01000139.1 GCA_007130465.1 Halanaerobiaceae bacterium
AATCTGGTTTGATATTGAAAAGATCAAGTACCTGATCCAGCATTTCTCTGTGCTGGGCTGTAACTGTTAAAACAGTATCAATATTTTCTTCATTTTGTAAGGCTTTAACGACTGGAGCCATCTTAATCGCTTCAGGCCGAGTGCCAAAGATCGGCATTATTTTTAATTTATCCATTTTTATTCACCTGCTTAATTATTAAAATATCATCGATAATCCAAATAATACTAAGATTATACCGCCTATGTAATCCGAATATTTTTCAACTACTTTAAAATTTCTTATATAGTAGACTGTTTTAAAAGAAAGTAAGGTTAAAGTTGCTGTAATTAATCCAATTATTATTGAATTAAGAATCAGCATATTTATCTGTTGACTATACAAAGTTGAAAAACCAACTCCTAACGCATCTACACTTACTCCAATACCCAGAGCTATATATTTAACTAAATTTAAATTATAATAGATACATTCTTCTTCAATCTGTCGGCCCTCATTAATTAGATAGATCCCTAATAAAACTATTATTAATCCGCTAAAGGTTGCTGAGATTTGAATAATATTTGAGTCTATAAAATTACCAATTAAGGCTCCAAATAAGGCAAAAAGAAATTGAAAAAAACCAAATGAAAATATTATTGAACTTTCTTCTTTAATACTTAGTTTTGTCCCACAACCTAAGCCTAAAGCTACTCCAAACGCATCAAGTGATAAAGCAATTCCTAATATGATTATGCTAAACTGAAACATAAAATTCTCCTTTATTTATTAATCTCTGTCTATACCATAATATATTAGTTAAGATAAAAATTCAATTTAATCAAATAAATTGGATTATTTTCTGGACTAAAGTAGAGAATATGTTATAATATAATACAATGTTTATAAGGATTATTCTAAACGGAGGTTCAAAGTATGGAATGGCAGATAAAATCTTTTTCAGAATTAAGCAAAAAAGAATTATATGAAATTTTAAAATTGAGAGTAGATGTTTTTGTTGTAGAACAGGAATGTCCCTATCCAGAGTTAGATGATAAAGACGATATGGCTTATCATTTAATTGGAAGAGATAATTGTGAGATCATTGCTTATTCCCGGCTTTTTTTACCAGGTGACTATTTTGAAGAGGCTGCTATTGGCAGGGTAATAGTTAAAGAGGAATATCGAGAGCAGAATATTGGAACTGAAATGCTTGGAGAATCCATCAAGTTTTTAATAGAGGAAAAATGCGCTAAAGATATTAAGCTATCAGCCCAGAACCATTTGAGAAACTTTTATGGTAAACATGGATTTGAACCTGTCTCTGATGTTTACCTTGAGGATGGAATTCCCCATATAGACATGTTGAGAAGATATAAATAGCTCAAATAGTTTATTTTATAGTTTTAAAATATCATAACAGGAGTTAAGATTTTAATGCAATCCACTAAAAGAAAGAAGAAAGAGAATATTTCTTATAAAAAGTTATTTTTATTTTTTCTGCCTTTAGCTGTGACACCGACTATTATTGGCTTAAGCCATTCAATAGTTGATGCCGCTCTGGCCAGGATGCCTTCTCCAGAATTGAGTATAGCTATTTTTGCAATTGTTAAAGGTTTTTCAAATATTATTAAGTCGCCTATCTATACCAGTCGACAGTTAATTTCATCAATGGTTGATAGCAGGGAAAGTTACATATTAACTATTAAATTTTTAGCGGCTCTCTGTGGCTTCTTTTTATTTGTTTTAATATCTTTTGGTTATACACCATTAGGTGAAATTGTTTTTAGAAATATTTATGGATTAAGGGAACCTGAACAGCTGGAATTTGCCAGGGCTGCCTTAAGAATTACTGCATTTATGCCTATTGTAGAATATTTAAGGAATTCCCATCAGGGTATTGTTATTTCTCTAAAGAAAACTCAGTTGATTTTGCCAGGTATAATTTTGCGCCTGATCTTTATTTCTAGTTTTCTTTGGTGGACTGTCCAGACCCAGGCAGTATTAGGAGTTGTTGCAGGAAGTATTACCTGGTTACTTGGAATTGGCTTAGAGGCAGTTTTTATAATTGGTAGTTTATTTTTCTTTTATAAATCACCTGCTCAGGCAGCTGAATTAATGCCGACCACAAATAAAAAAGAATTAGATATTAAGAGTTTATTTAAATTTTTCTTGCCTCTTGGCTTGATGATGTCTTTTGCGTCCTTTGTGCAACCTATTATTCAGGCTGGTCTTGGCCGGTCTGACTCTCCAACTGAAGCACTAGCAGTATTTGGAGTTTCTATGGGTTTAATGTTTGTTTTATCCGGTTCTTTAAGTATGCTTCATAATGTTTCACTTGTATTTGCTGATGACCATAATGATGAGAACTGGCCATTAATCTTTAAATTTTGTTTATCAGCCGGTATTTTTATAAGTTCAATAATTTTCATTATTTCTGTTACTCCCCTTGGTTTCTGGATCTTTAATACTGTTATCTCTGTATCAGTTGAAATTACTGAAATAGCAATGAAGGTAATGCTTGTAATATCAGTTGTACCTTTATTTAGAGCTATTAGAGAAGCTTTCTGGGGTTTATTGATGACTGAAAAGAATACCAGGGCTATTGGTATTTCAAAATTGATGAATATTATTATGGTCATTACAACTTTAATAGTCAGTATTTTATTTGTTAATATTCACCCGGCGATAATTGGAGGACTTGCTTATACTTTTGGTGAAGGGGCTGAAACTTTTGCTGTCTGGTTCCAGGCTATCACAGAATGGAAGGAAGAGAAAGGAGAGGTTGCATATGAAAATTAATCGTTTTAATAAGGATGAGGCAAGAAAGGCACATGGAGAAAGTATTTTAGCAGATGATATTATTTCAGATGAATTAAATCCCCCATTTGGTCATGCCTGGGGTTATCTTGAAAATGGAGGAGAGATGGAGACCCATGCTCATCCAACAGAAGAAATATATATAATAGTTAAAGGCCAGGGCCAGGTTAATATTGAAGGCGAAATCTTTGATGTTATAGAAGGTGATGTCGTAGAAATACCACCAGATTATAGCCATAGTATTTCTTGCAAAGAAAATGAGCATCTTCTCTGGGCTGCATTCTGGTGGGATAAGAAAGACTAATCTTTATCTGGAAACCAGGGGAAGAATATATTTGTTTTTTCAGCATATTTTTGATAGTTTTCATGGTCCGCATAACGCTTTTCTAAAAGAGGAACTCCAGATATAAATCTAACCAGGAAGGTAATTAAGATTGGACTTAATATTATTAAAAATCCCCCAACTGTATCCAGGGCAATCAAATAGATCCCCCACCAGAGCAGGGCTTCCCCGAAATAATTAGGATGTCTGCTATATTTCCAGAGGCCTGAATTCATTATTTCTTCTTTGCTTTCTCTATTTTTAATGAAATTTTTAAGCTGCCAGTCAGAAATAACTTCAAATCCAAATCCAATTAGCCAGATTAAAACACCAATGTAGCCAAGCAGATTCATTGTATTAACATTATTAGATATTATTTTTACTGATGGATAGGCTATTATATATAATAGGAAACCCTGAAGCATGAAGATTCTAAAGAATGATTGAATATAAAAATTATTCCAGTTTTCTCGCATCTGTTGATAACGAAAATCTTCAGGCTTTCCTATTTTTCTGCTCAATATATGGAGGCCTAAGCGACCACCCCAGACAGTAACCATTAAAGTAACTAAAATATCAACAGTTGCAACTTCTGTCCTAATAAGAGTAAATAATACAGCAACGACATAGCCGAAACCCCAGGCAATATCTACATACGAATTATCATTTTTGATCATGCAGAAAAGATAAAAACCTGTAAAGTAAATAAATAGTAGAAGAGCAACTTGAAGAAAGATATTCATTAATTATCACTCCAATTAGCTAGAATTTATTATTCAGAGATCAAGCTAAAAGCAACTGAACCTGGTCCTGCATTTAGAGCAGTAACAGAAGATATATTCATAATATATTCTGGGCCAAATCCAAGTAATTTAGTTATATCATCTTTCCATTCCTGGGCAAGTTGATCAGCCTTAGAATGAACTATACAGTATTTATCAATCGGTTCTTTCTTATTTATATTAACAACTAAATCTTCGATTTTTTTACTTACACCTTTTCTTGTTATTGACTTTCCTTTTATAATACCTTTACCAGTCTCATCAAGTGAAACTATTGGTTTAAAGTTTAATAGATTTGCTATAAAACCTTTCATAGGGCTTACCCTGCCACCCTTAACCATGTAATCAAAAGTATTTACATTTACATAAATTTTTGCTTTACCTCTATATTCTTTAATGATTTTCTCTATTTCATCAAGAGATTTACCTTTTTCAATTTCCTCGGCAGCCTTTAAAACTAAAAGACCCTGAGCTCCTGAGTTTAATCTGGAGTCAATATAAGTTACCGGTAATTCTTCTTCAGACTGTAATTTTTTGATTGCCTGTTTAAAGGCTTTGCCTGTTCCACTTAACTCTTCAGCTACTGAGATAACAAGCATTGAATTATAACGATCTTTTATTTTCATTAGATAGTTATAGATAAAGTCAGCAGTTGGCAAAGAAGAGGAGGGAAATTCCTCGGCATTTTCTAGATACTCAAAAAAGTAATCTAAATTAATTGTCTGTCTATCAAGGAAACTAACGCCATCAATCATCATATTTAAAGGAATCATATGAATTTCATATTTATCTATTAAATTCTGAGGAATATCAGCTATTGAATCTGTAATTAAAGCAATCTCTCTTTTTGGCCCCTGATTAATACTCACTTGAAATTTCATGTCATCGACTTTTTGCTCAACAATTTTACCTTTATCATGAAGAATATAAGTTACTTTAGCCGGATCATTAGTGTGGATATGAACCCTGGTATTATCTTTGCTGCTTGCAACTATTAATGAATCTCCCTCAGCTTTTAATTGTGATTTTATAATGCTGTTTTTCAAATCGGTCTGTAATAAAATTTCAGTACAATATCTATATTTAAGATCTTCTTGATCAAGTTCATTCAGATTACTATCGATATCTGCAATATCGTCTTCGTTTAATTCATCTTCAGATTTTATCTCCTCATTGGTCTTATCTGTGTTTTTCCAGTAATAGATTATGCCTTCGAGAAAATAGATAAAGCCTTGGGCTCCTGCATCTACTGAATTATTCTTTTTATGAACTTCCAGTATATGCTTGGTTTCTTCAAGTGATTCTTTAGCAATATCAAGGGACTCTTCAAACAAGAGAACAAAATCATCAATATTTTCCGCAAGATCAGGCAATTTTTCAGCCCAATCTTTAATTACTGTTATCATTGTTCCTTCATGGGGGTCATCAACATTTTCATATAAATAAGGTATTGACTTTTTAACGTTTTTAGCAAAATCCATTGTATTTAGAGTAGCTTTGTTGACCATTTTTTTGTAAAGTCCACTAAAAAATTGAGCCAGTATTAAACCTGAATTGCCTCTTGCTGACCTTATAGTGTGGTCAGAAATAGCTTCAATAGTTTTATAGATAGATTTCTCAGGCTCAACTTTAATTGCAACAGAAGTCAAGGTTATAGACATATTATTTCCAGTATCACTATCTGGAACAGGGAAGAAGTTAATATCATTTAAATGTTTTTTATTTTTTTCGACTAGTTTAGCCCCATTTTCAAATGCCTTAAAAAATGCCTTGCCATCTAATTCTTTTATTTTCATGTTGATCTCCTCCAGATATTAAAATAAGATAAGATAAGAAAGTAATGAAGTAGCTCCACAGAGGAAAGCTCCCCAGCTTATATCATAAAAAGATAAACTTAAAGGCCAGTTCTTTAATGTTGCTAGATTGGTTAAATTATAGGTAGAGTAGGTTATTATGCCAAAAAACATCCCTGCAAAGAGAGCATATTGCCAGCTGTTGGCTCTGCCTATAACAAAAAATACTAATCCAGAAACATAAATAAAATAAAAAATGAAAGCAGCTTTCATGTCGAATTTGTCTTTTAAAATAAAGCCTAATTTTGCTCTGTATAGATTTTTTGCAATTAAGCCTAACCAGAAAAAATCAATTATAAGAAATATTGCAAGAGTAACTAAATAAACTCTTATATATTCTAGCAATCTATCACCACCTTTGTAATTTTTTCTAATTGTAAGTTTATCTAATATAGTAACTATTCTTAAGTCTACATTATTATTATACCATAAATTCTGCATAAAATTAATTAGATTACAAAAAAATACTATAAAAAATATAAAAGTGCCGGACTAATATAAAATTAATCCGGCAAAATCAATAATATTATTTAGCGTAATATTCTACTACTAATTGAACATCAATAACAATAGGTATTTCCTTTATTTCTGGTTCACTATTGATTATAGCAGAAAAATTATCTAAATCTCTATTTATATAACTTAATTTTTCTAGTGTTCTATCCTGATAATTTTCTTTAAAATGATCGTTTTTCTTCTGATCAGATCTCAAAGATATTTCCATTCCAGGCTCAATTTGATAGGATGGCCAATCGACTTTCTCGCCATCTACTCTTATTAATCCATGGCTAACCATTTGACGAGCTTGCCTGATAGATCTGGCAAAACCTACTCTATAAACTAAATTATCAAGTCGCATTTCTAGGTTTTTAATTAAGTTATTTCCAGTAACACCAGGCTCTTTCATTGCATTTTCTACATTTTTACTGAATTGTTTCTCCAGCAAACCATAATATGCTCTAAGTCTCTGTTTTTCTATTAACTGTTCACCATAATTTGATAAATTCCGTTTTTTCCTATTAAAAGTTCCATCTGCTCTTTCCATAGCTTTTGGATGCCCATGAACATTAAGTCCTAAACGTCTTGCTTCTTTGAATCTTGGATTTCTTCTTGTGGCCAATTTTTAATCCTCCTGTATAGTATATTAGCCGCGGTTATTCAATTTCACAGATGTATTTTATCATCATTATTTCAATTTTAATAGTTACTGGTTTACAAAATTATTAATTTAAAATCTCATGGAATTAGTTATTTTGATTATTTTCA
>SLSL01000022.1 GCA_007130465.1 Halanaerobiaceae bacterium
GATATGCCAGTATACTTTGTTTTTACTGTTCAAGAAGAAGTTGGGCTCAGAGGTGCTGGAGTTGCTGCATTTGATATTGAACCAGATCTGGCTTTAGTTCTTGAGGGAACTACTGCTGCTGATGTTCCTGAAAATAAAGAGCATAGATATTCAACTTCAGTTGGAAAAGGACCGGCTTTGACCCTGATGGATAGAACTGTAATAGCTGATAAAAATATTCTTACTGGCTTAATTACAGTTGCTGAAGATAATGGGATAGATTATCAATTTAGAAGAACTGATGCTGGAGGTAATGATGCAGGAGCAATTAGTTTAAGCCGTGAAGGTGTTCCTTCTGCAGTAATTTCACTTCCATGTAGATATATACATTCGCCATTATCTTTAATTGATTTAGACGATTATAAAAAAATGAGTAAATTAGTAAAATTATATTTAGAAAGATTAGCAAGGAAGGGGTTATAGAATGCTGGAAATATTAGAAAGAGTAACTGCTGAATTTGGTCCTGCCGGACAGGAAGAAAATATTAGAGAATTAATTAAAACGGAAATAGAAGATTATGTTGATGAATTAAAAGTTGATAATATGGGGAACTTAATAGCTATTAAAAATGGCAGCGGAGATGGCCAGAAGATTATGCTGGCAGCTCATATGGATGAGATTGGTATTATGGTAACTCATATTGATGATGATGGTTTTTTGAGATTCACAACTGTCGGTGGAGTAAATCCAAAACATCTTATTAATAGAAACTTTGTCTTTGAAGATGGAACAGTTGGGACAGTTGGGGTCGAGAAATTGGATTCATATAAAGATTTAAAGCTGGATAAATTATTTCTTGATATAGGTGCTGCAGATAAAGAAAAAGCTAAAGAGGTAGTTGGTATTGGAGACGTAGCGGTTTATCAGAAGAAATTTAATAATAATGGACAAAGAGTTATTTCTAATAGCCTGGATGACAGAGCTGGTTGTGCAGTTTTAATATCATTATTAAAAGAGATGGATGACTCTATAAATGATATCTATGCTGTCTTTACTGTCCAGGAAGAGGTTGGTACCAGAGGAGCAGGACCGGCTGCCTTTGGAATTGAGCCTGACCTGGCCCTGGCTGTAGATGTAACAGGAACAGGAGATACCCCTGAGGCCCATACAATGGATGTGAAATTAGGTAAAGGTGCAGCCATTAAGGTTATGGATAGAGGGAGTATTGCCCATCCAGGGATTAAAAATATGCTTGCTGAACTGGCAGAAGAAAATGAGATATCATACCAATATGAAGTTTTAGAATTTGGAGCAACTGATGCTAGAGCAATACAATTAAGTAGAGGCGGAGTTCCAAGTGGAACTTTATCAATACCAACTAGATATATCCATAGCCCATCAGAGATGCTAGATATGGAAGACTTAAAAGATTGTAAAGATTTACTTGTAAATTTTGTTAAATGCGAAAACCTTGCAAAAGTCTATAAAAAATAATATAATAATTAATAGAATTATAAGTTAGTAATATATGTTACAAAGGAGGCTGATAGAATTGTCGTCAAAACTAAAAGTTCTGGCTTTAGTTATTGTTTTCATTTTAATATTTGCAGCTGGAGCTGAAGCTGGAGTCTTAAAAAATGGTGATAGAGGGTCAACTGTAGAAGAGCTCCAACAAAATTTAAGTGAGTTAGGTTATGATACCAGTGTTGATGGGATTTTTGGACCTGGTACTGAACAGGCTTTAAGAAATTTTCAAGAATCTGCAAGTTTGTCTGCTGATGGCATTTATGGCAGTCAAACTGAAGCAGCCATACAAGAAGAACTTAATAATAATTCAGAGAACATATATACAGTACAACCTGGGGATACATTATCAATTATAGCTAATAATCATGGGGTATCATTAAATGATTTAAGAATAGCCAATAATATTGATGGGAGCATGATTCATCCAGGAGACGAATTAGTGATACCTGGTGAAAATGGCGGTTTAACAGGCCAGGGTGGAGAAGAAACAGAAGTTGTTGAAATAACACATAATGTAAGAAGTGGTGAAGCTTTATCAACAATTGCCAGACAGCATGATACAGATGTGGCTACAATTAGAGAATATAATAATATTTCTGGTGATATGATAAGGGCTGGAGATGAATTGGTAATACCTGTTCACAGAACAGGGAATAATAATGTATCCAGATCTGCAAGTACGAACTTTAGCTGGCCAGTTGATGGAAATATTACATCTGATTATGGAAACAGGAGACATCCTGTTAGTGGTCGCAATGATTTTCACAGTGGTGTAGATATTGCAGCTCCACACGGGACTACTGTTCAGGCAGCAGCTTCAGGCACAGTTAGCTTTGTTGGCTGGATGGGTGGTTATGGTCGGGTTGTAATTATTGATCATGGCAATGGCTATGAAACATTGTATGCCCATAATTCTCAGATTCTGGTTAATAAAGGTCAGAATGTTAATAGAGGGAGTGCAATTGCAAGAGTCGGTACAAGTGGAGTTGCCACAGGGCCTCATGTGCATTTTGAGGTCCATCAGAATGGCAATCATCAAAATCCTATGAATTTCTTGAGATAGGTGAGAAAGATGAAGTATTTAAAGGGTGTTGTTTCTTCGAGAAGATTAGGTAAGTCTTTAGGAATTAATCTTTTACCTGATCTAATTTGCAGTGAAGACTGTATTTATTGTGAATGTGGAACTACCCGGAATCTTACTCTGGAAAGAAAGGAATATGCTCCAACTGATCAAGTTATTTCTGAGTTAGATAGATTCCTGAAAAAAAGACCAGTTGCAGATTATATTACATTCTCTGGATTAGGTGAGCCGACTTTACATTCAGGGATTGGAAAGATTATTGATTATTTAAAAGATAATTATGCAGATTATAAAGTAGCATTATTGACAAATAGTTCCCTTTTACATAAACCCAGAGTAAGAAATGAGATTAAACGGCTGGATTTGATTGTTCCTTCCCTTGATGCCGGCACTGAAAGGACATTTAAGAAGATTTGCAGACCAGCTGTGGGTCTTACCCTGGATTTAATTCTAGATGGAATTAAAGCTATCTCACATGAGTTTAAAGGGGAGATACGGCTAGAGATCCTCTTTTTGAAAGGTGTTAATGATAGTGATAGGGAAGTTAATGCGATTGTAGATAAGATAAAAGATTTTAATATTGATAAAGTTGATATTAATACATTGAATCGTGCTCCAGCAGTTTCTGGATATAAACCAGTAAGCAAAGGAAGATTGCTTAAAATTTCAGAGAAGATTCCTTTTAAAACTGAGATTTATATTTAATAAAGTGCTATTTTAAATTATTGACTTATTAGTAAATTGTGCTATAATTAATTTAAATTATGGAATTCTGAAGGGAGGCGAAATTATGCAAAAATATCAGTGCACAGTTTGTATGTATATTTATGATCCAGAAGAAGGCGATCCTGATGGAGATGGAGGTGTTGTTGTAGAGCCTGGTACTCCATTCGAAGATGTTCCTGAAGATTGGGTTTGCCCGGATTGTGGTGTTGGTAAAGATTTATTTGAACCTTATTAAAATAATAGTTACTTAACTTTTAGCCGGGATTTCCCGGCTTTTTACTTTTTTGGGGGTGATTTAATGAGAGGCATGGTTCATGTCTATACTGGTAATGGTAAAGGAAAGACTACAGCTGCCATTGGCTTAGCTATTAGATCTGCTGGAGCAGGAAAATCTGTTTATATTGGACAGTTTATTAAAGGTATGGAGTATAGTGAATTAAAAATAATTAATAGAATTCAAGGAATAACTTTAGTACAATATGGTAGAGATTGTTTTATTAAAGGTGAACCAGAGACTGAGGATATTAAGGCAGCAAGAGATGGACTTAATGAGATAGGGAAGATATTAAAAAATGGCAAGTATGATTTAGTTATTCTTGATGAAGCTAATATAGCTACTTATTATAAACTTTTTTCAGTAAATGAATTAATTAGAGTTATTGAAAAAAGAGCAGACAATGTTGAAGTTGTGGTAACAGGAAGAAAAGCTGATGATAAATTAATAAAATATGCTGACCTTGTTACTAATATGGAAGAAGTCAAGCATTATTATCATAAAGGAATTAAAGCAAGAAAAGGGATTGAAAATTAATTTACAAAATAGCCAGGGGTTTCTGGTTATTTTTGATAAATAAGTTGTAAGAAAATTTGGATATAATATGATAAAATTAAGATAAGAATGGTTGTAATTTAATTAATTTATGGAGGGAGGGTTAAGGCTATGGATAGAAGAGATTTCATAAAGATATGTGGCTTAATGGTTGGCGTAACTAGTGTTGCAGGGTTTTGGTGGCTGAGAAGTGATAATTCTGTGAATGGTTATAGAAAGGAAGATAATATGGTAGAAGCCAGATATTATGAACAATTAGATGACAATAATGTTAGATGTAATCTCTGCTTCCGTAATTGTTATATTGAAGAAGGCAGACGAGGTGTCTGTCGTAATAGAGAAAATAATGACGGAGAACTTTATAATATAGTATATTCTCTGCCTGCAGCTGTGAATGTTGACCCGATAGAAAAAGAACCGATGCATCATTTTTTGCCTGATACTCAGATACTCTGTATTGGAACTGCCGGATGTAATTTTAGGTGTAAATTCTGTCATAACTGGAGAATGTCTCAAAGAAGTCTTGAAGAAGTTAGAGATGTACAGAATTTAACCCCTGAAGATATTGTTGAAGCTGCAAAGAATAGAGGTATACCATCAATTTCATTCACCTATAATGAGCCAACAGTTTTTTATGAGTATATGTATGATACAGCTAAATTAGCTCAAGAAAATGGTTTAAATGTTATATTTCATAGCAATGGTGCCATGAATCAAGAGCCTTTAGAGGATCTTCTTCAGCATATTGATGGAGTAACAGTTGATTTAAAAGCATTTACAGATGATTTTTATAATGATATCTGTGAGGCCAGGCTTGATCCTGTCTTATCTACACTTAAGACAATTTATCAAAGCGGTGCCTGGCTGGAAATAGTGAATTTAGTTCTTCCTGAAAAGAATGATTCTCCAGAAGAAATAAGGGAAATGAGTCGCTGGATAAATAATGAATTAGGTAATGAAGTGCCTGTTCATTTTAATAGATTTTCTCCAGCATATCAAATGACTGACTTAATGCCTACTCCAATTGAGACATTAGAGAGATGCAGGGATATTGCAAAGTCTGAAGGCATAAAATATATTACAATAGGTAATGCTCCAGGCCATATATATAATTCTTCATTTTGCCCAGAATGTAACAGTGTAATAATTGATAGAACTCATTTTTCCATTCATGAGGTGAATATGGAAAATGGTAAATGCGGGGAATGTGGAGCTGAGATTCCAGGGGTCTGGCATGACTAGCAAATTAAATAAAACTGGAAATATTATATCTGCAGCCACTATTTTAATTGGGTTTGGAGGAATGATTGGGCAGCTTTTATTAATTAGAGTTTTAATGGTGCTGTTTTATGGGAATGAGCTATCTATTAGTTTAGTTATAGCCAACTGGCTATTAATGGAAGGCCTGGGTTCATATTTTGGCGGTAAATTAACGAATTTAAAAATTATTAAGTCAAAAAATCTATTTTTTGTTTTATTCATGATATATCCGTTTAGTTTAATAGGGGCAATAATTCTGGCCAGACTAATGTCCGGTGGCTTTATTATTACAACAATACCTGGTCTGGCCATGAATTTATCTCAGATGTTAGTTACAACTATCTTAACAATTGGTATTACCAGTATTATTCATGGAAGTTTATTTCCACTTGCTGCTAAATTATTCGAAGAGGAAAATAAAGATCAGGCAGTAAGTAGAGCTTATTTAGTTGAGATAATTGGAACTATTTTAGGTGGATTATTATTTGTTTTCTTATTTGCCTGGCAATTTAAAGCTATAGAGACTGCCTTTATAATTTTTATTCTTCACTTAATAATTATATTATTGTTAATCAATAATTTTCGGCTCTATAAGTTTGAGAAACCATTTAAAATGGCCTTTATATTATTTATATTTATTGCTATTATATTATTTAATCCTATTACAGATAATTTACATGAATTTTCTTTGTCGAGATTATGGCCTGAAGGGGAAGTTATTGATTATCGCAATTCCATATATGGAAATATCGTGACTTTAAGTAGAGAAGGAGAAAAGACTGTATTATATGACGGGAATCCTGTTGCTAATCTGACAAATCCTGAAATTAGCTGGAGTGAAGATTATTCTTATCTAACTGCGACAGCCCATGAAAATCCTGAAAACATATTAATGATTGGACATGGGATTGGAGGGCCTATTTCATTTTTATTAGAACATCCAGTTACAAATTTAACATATACTGAACTTGATCCACAACTTTTAGATATATTGAGGGAAGCAGATAGTGAAATTATTAAAAAAGAATTTGATGATCCAAGAGTAAATATTGTTGAACAGGATGGAAGGTTATATTTGAATCAGACAAAAGATAGGTATGATATTATAAAAATTGGAGATATAGATACAGAAACATTACAGACTAACAGATTTTATACAGAGGAACTCTTTGAATTAGCATCAAGAAGATTAAAAGAGGATGGAATGTTAGTTTTTTCTTTGCCAGGTTCTTATACCTATATGGCAGGAGAGTTGGCATTAATCAATAGTTCTTTATATAAGACTGCTAATAATGTCTTTGCCAATAGTGTTTTAATACCTGGTGATAGGAATATAATAATAGCTTCTGATAAAAATATTGAGATTAGTCCGGATATTTTTGTAGAAAGATTAAAAGAAAGGGACCTTTATGGTCGGAGATTTACGACAGGATATCTAGAATTTAGATTGGATGAATCCAGAATAGAAAATTTAACTGAGAAATTAATTTTAACAACTGCAAATATTAATCGAGATTTTAATCCTGCTGGTTTTTATTATGGTATGTTAAATAGAATCAGTATAATAGCTCCAGGCTATACTAATTTTTTTAATATAATTA
>SLSL01000039.1 GCA_007130465.1 Halanaerobiaceae bacterium
TATTTGTACAACATAGAATTAATAATCTTAAATATTTTGAGACATTTGTTAGAGTTGGGCTTGTCCTGGCTGGAATGTATGGAGCCTATTCATTAGGAGCCAATAATGTTGCCAATGTAATTGGTGTCTTTGTTGAAGCTGGCATGTTTGAGCCAGAACTTGGTGGCATTATAGGCGGAATGGCCATTGGCCTTGGAATCTTCTTCAGTAGAGGAGTAATGGAAACTATTGGAAGAAGAATTACTGCTTTAACACCTTTAACTGCTTTAATAACAGTTATAGCCCATTCAATAACTCTTTATATCTTTGCCAGAATAGGAATACCAGTCTCTTCATCTCAGGCTATAGTTGGTGCAGTATTAGGTATTGGCCTGGTCAAAGGTACAAATATGATGGATTTTGAGATGGCAAAAAAAATTCTTTTTGGTTGGATAGGAACTCCTTCAGTGGCTTTTGTTATTGGGATTATTTTAAATATAATTTTCATGTAACTTTACTAAACTACTTGCTAAATAATGAAGTTAGTGTTATAATGTTAACATCAGTAATTTTCATTTGCCCCACTTGTACCCTCAAGTGGGGTTTTTTCTATTTATTCTTCAATTTTTCAATAAGATTCCTAACCCGTGCTTTTGCTTCTTCAGTCTCATTAATCTCTCTTTTGAAATCTACTGATAGAATATCACTTTCTTTGGTTTCTGCTGGAAGATAATCAACTGGTATTTCCAGGCTATATTTTTCTTCTGGTCTAATCAATAAAATAGCAATCCCATCTTCAATTCTATCTACAGTTACCTTCATTGTATGCAGCCCCTAAATTATATAGTTATCTGTTCGCTCCACCTATTAAACTTATTTTCATCAATACCATCTACTTCTTTAATCTCTTCAATTGTCTGGAAACCATCGTTTTCCTCTCTATACTCAATAATATTATCAGCTGTAGCAGGGCCAACACCCCAGAGAGATTCTAGCTGAGACTTAGAAGCCTGATTAATATTAAGTAAGTCATTATCAGCCTCGATTTCATCGGTATCAGGAGTGATTTCTTCACTTTCCTTCGATTCAGTTAAATCTTCTTTTTCTACTTCTTCCTGAGCTGAACTGGCTGTTTCAATAGTGTAAGTCTCTCCATCTGTATTAATAACTATATCGCCATTTAAATCATTTCTATATATATCAATGTTATTTTCCTGGAGCCTATTTTTCACTTCTGGAGCAGGATGACTGAACCTATTATTCTCACCAACCTGGATTATAGCTACTTCTGGATTAACAGCTTCTAGAAAATAATCATTAGTAGAAGTTCTACTACCGTGATGGGCAACTTTAAGAACAGTTGACTTAATATCAATACCAGTCTCTACAATTTCTCTTTCAGCTGATTCCTCAATATCACCGGTAAAAATAAATGATATCTGACCATATTGAAGATGGGCTGTTATAGAAGCATCATTTAAACTATACTCCTCAACATTTTCACCTGGATGAACAATATCAAAAGTCAGATTATCCAGTTCTATTTTATCTCCTCTTCTCGGTGTTTTAAAAGGAATATCTTTTTCATCTATTAACATCAGATAATTTTCATAGGTTTGGGAAGTATGAACCCTGCCGCTATCATAAATAGCATCAACAGGAAAGTTTTCAATCACAGCAGGCAGCCCTCCGATATGGTCTGCATGAGGATGAGTAGCAATGATTGCATCAAATCTTTCAACACCGGCCTTAGTTAAATAGGAAATTAATTTCTCTTCGATGCTGGCAAACCTATCGCCTCCATCTATTAAAACTGTATCGCCCTCCTGATGCTGCAATAAAATGGCATCTCCCTGACCTACATCTATAAAATGAACTGTTAGATCTGCTGAAACATTCAGACTAAATATTAATAGAAATACCAGTGTAAATACAAAAATTGATAACTTATCTTTTCTGATAATTTTAATCACGCCTTTCTAGTAATCTAATTAAACTCTCCCTAAAATTTTCGTCTTGCTCTGGAGTCCTTTTACTATGAGTTGGATGCCGCTTATTTGCCCTCCTCATTTGTGCATAAAAGTGGCGTCTAGCCAGAAGATGATCTATATTCTCTTCAGTATATCTATTACCTGAGTTATTGATTACAGAGGCACCTTTTCCTAAAACTAGAGCAGCCAGTCCATAATCCTGAGTAATAACTATATCCCCAGCTTTAACTCTATTTATAATCTCCATGTCAACAGACTGTGATTCAATATCTAGCTTTTTAACCTGGCCATAATCTGATTCTACCTGATGGGCATAATTAGTAAAAATAATTAACTTACAGCCAAATTTTTCTGCAACTTCTTCAGTTATTTTTATTACTGGAGAACCATCTCCATCTACAAGTATCTTAATTCTTCTCACCTGACTTTCTGATTTTTTTGAAAGCTAATTCTTTTAGAACTTAACGAAAAAGAACTATCTCAACACAATTATTATTTTAAGGCATATAAATCTTTCTTATTTTAAAATAATAGCCCTAAAATTAATAAATGGACAGGATAAAATAGATAAAAGAAATACTTTAATTTTGGGCCTTGACTGCCATTGTATACTTTTATGAATAAAAAAGATATCAAAGCAAAGATCTGTATATAATAAAAGATAGAACTTTCTGGTGTAACCAGCCCAATTATTATGAAGAAGAAAAAATATAGACCTGAAATATATAGTAACATTGATTTAAAGTTATCTCTAAAAATATGAATCATATAAATTAAAAATATCCCGAAAAATCCATAATCTACTCCTATTAAATCGGCGAAAACTGCAAGAAAAAAAACCAGGAGAATATTTTTGTATTTTTCATATGAATAAATGGCCAATAAACCTATAGACAGTGTAAAAAATATATTCAGACCGGCATCAAAACCAAAAGCCAGCCAGAAAGGGTATTGTGAAACTAAAGCAAAAATAGAAAGCCTGATTAAATATTTATTAAAGTTTGAAGTATGGCGATAGCCTTCTGTTATTAAAAAAGCAAATAATGGAAAGGCAAGCCGGCCTATTATTCTAAACATTAAATATTCTGGAAAGATAACAGAACCGATGTGGTCTATTAACATCGTTGTAATGGCGATAATCTTTAGTTGAAATGAACTCATATTATCATCTCTTTTAATTAATACTTTTAACAATTATCTCTCTGGCTTTACTGATTGCCTCTGAAAGTTTCTCTGGATTACTACCTCCACCCTGAACAAAATCAGGCTGGCCTCCACCATTACCATTTAGCAAAGGCATGACTTCCTGGATTACTGGATTTAAGTTGAGGGCAGCTATATTATCTGACCTGGCCAGAATCATTCTGGTAGTGTCACTCTCCTGCTGACCAAAGATTATTATTATATCATTATCTGAGACGAGTTGGCTGGCCAGATCTCTTAATTCTGTGAAACTGAGATCGGTAAAACTATCAACAATTAACCTGTAGTCTCCTATAACTTCTGCAGATCCAATAAGTTCATCTTCCTTAAATCTTAAAAGCTCACCTTTAAGTTTATCTATAGTATTAGCTTTATTATTTAAATCTTCTAGCAATCTCATGATTTCAGTCTTAATATTCTGGTCATTAACAGATAGCCTATCCCTGAGAAAAGCTGTCAGCTTATTTTTAAATCGATAATCTTTAACAGCCCGCTGACCAGAGATAAAATGAAGCCTGGAACCTGCTTTATAGTTTTCTGAGTCGATTATTGAAATAACACCAATCTCTCCAGTGTTTTTAAGATGGGTTCCACCACAGAGATTTTTATCCAACCCGGCTATCTTTATAACTCTAGTATCATCTTCAAGACCACCTGGGTACTCAACTGAAATATCTCTATTTTCATAGATAAGTTGATTACACTTTGTTTCAATTTCTTCTATCTTTTCCTGAGAAAGCTTGATATCTGTGTCAATCGTAAGGTTTGACTCTCCTAAATGAAAGCCTACTGTCTCAGCTTGATATAAATCCTCTGCAACTGCTGAAAGAAGATGCTGGCCTGAATGCTGCTGCATTAAGTCAAACCGCCTCTCCCAGTTGATTTTACAACTTAAGCCAGATTTTTTAGCAGGTAGTTTATCACCAATATGAAATATTTTTCCATCTTCCTCATAAACATGGCTTATATTACTCTCACCAATCCAGCCATGATCAGCAGGCTGGCCACCTCCCTCAGGATAAAAGGCAGTTTTATTTAGTTGAATATGATATTTATCATCTTCTTTAAAATAATCTATTATATCTGCCTTAAACTCTTGCTTAAATGAATCATTATAATAAATTCTTTCTTTCATTAATTACACCTCTATAACTAAAATTTAAGTTCTAAACCAAAATATCCTTTTGTCTCTTCAGAACTGGCTGCCAGGCCAACTCTGGGAACTAAATGTAACCAGTTGCCAGTTCCTGTCTCTAATAGCAGCTCTGCTCCGCCACTTAACATACTATAATCATAACTCTGATAATCAACAAATGGTTTAATAAAGAGGTCACCCAAAAAAATATTTGGATTCCAGCTTCCCTGGCGAATTTCCAGTAATTTATAAGTAAAATCTGCTGACATTTTATAGCCGCTTTTACCTTCTACTTCAAATTCTCTGGCTGAATAATCTGGTTTTAATTCCTGAATTAATGCTGTAGAGATAGTTAGTTTGCCTTCTGGAAAAAGTCTCTGATATCTAATCTGGCCCAAATAATCCTGGCCAAAAATATTAGTCAGTAGGTTTAAAGATAGGCGGTCTTTTGGATAACGGAATCCAATTCTGGCACCAACCCTATGGTAATCAAAATCAGTCTGATAAAAAAGTTCCACTGCTGAAAGACCATTCAAATTAGAACGATATGCTGGATAATTGAAATTAAGCCTTTTTTCCCTGCCTGACTTACGGCCATGATTAGTATAGCTAATAGTTAATGGGGCCAGCAGTCTACTGGTAATATTAAAATCAAAACTACCCTTCTGATTTAAATTTAGCTGATAAGAATTAAGGCCAGTACCATCCTGGCTATATACACCGAAAGGCAATAACCTGACTTCTGGAGTCAGTAAATAACTCATATTACTTGCAAAACCATTATTTTTTCTTAACTTCTGACCAACTTCTGCCAGATCATAATTGATAGCTAAATCATCAGTTAAAGTTTCATCCAATATATCATGATCATGTTCTACTTTATTATAGTCCTGACTATAAATCGCCATTCCATCAGGATTATAGGTCAGATGATAAAGACCATCGGCTACTTGCACTGGATTCCTGGTATAGATATTTTCTGTCAGCTGATAGGATTCACCTGACTTTAAGTCATAACTGTAAACAGCTTCATCTCCAGCATAATTAGCTGTATAATAAAGAGTATCTCCAGAAATGCTTATCTGTTTTTCAGGCATCTCTGTTGCCACCAGTGGTTTTAATTTCAGGCTCTCAGGATCTAAGTGCTTAATATTCCAGGCAGTCTTATTGCCTTTACTGACAGTTATAAGCCTATTCTGATAAGCCTTTAATTCCCCGATAAGCTCAGGTATCTGACCGACAGATTCAATCTGCTGATCATGATATCGATAGATATTCGATCCAAAGACATCTTTTCTGGCAGTAGCATAATAAATACTGTCATTCAATACAGCAAAATCTCTAATCTCATCTCTTACAAGCTTTTCTTTTACCCCGGTTTCCAGATTCAATTTATATAAATTAGTTACAAGACCTCTAGTATTATTATGAATATTTGGGTAACCAGTCTGACTATCTCCTAAAAGAAAATAAGCATAACCGTCATCAATCTCTATTCCGCCCTGATTACCTGCCACAGTTTCCAGGATAACTTCTTCCTGGCCAGCTTCCAGATTAAATTCCACCAGCCGATTAATTCTGTGATAATCAAATGGTGATGAACTGTAAGTATTAGATTTAAAATAATATAAACTATCATCATCAGCAGTCAGGCCTGATAAATAGCCGTTATCATTGGCTAAAACTTTCTGGCCTGAAATCTCAAAATCTCTATTTTCTTCTGTAATCGACTCTTTAAAATCCTGATATAATTCTGAAAATGGCTTGCCATAAACTTCTTTGGCTGCTTTATCCAACCCGATTCCAGGCAGAAAATTGCCTGTAATTGCCGCCCAGTAATATGATCCATAGGTATTGAATAATTCAGTAAATTTTGCTTCCCCATACTCGCTGGCCAGATAATCAATAAAGATGGCACCATAGAGGTACTGCTGTCCGACAGGAAAGAAATTATGATTATAGATAACCTCTTCTAACTCTGGCAGACGATCTTCAGCAGCTGCTCTAGCAACAAACCAGCGATAGTGCCCGGCATTTAGCCTTCCTTCTGCAGGGGTTAACTGAGACTCCTGATAGATTGCCAGTCCCTCAATAAGCCAGAGAGGACTATGAATATTAGGAGACATTAAATCGCCAAATATTTTAGTAGTTATCTCGCTGCCACCTGAAATATTCTGGAGATGAGCCATATGAGTAAGTTCATGGATACCTAGCCTTCTCAACCAGTTCTCATAATTGGCTCTGCCAGCAATACTGGCTGGATTATTAGTAAATATCCCCATCTTATTAAAAACAGGGTTGGCATAACCATTGGTGAAAAGTCCAATATCTTCAAGGGTTAAATGAATTTTATAATCAAGTTTGTTACCAGTCAAATTTGATATCTCAGACCGATGTTTTTCAAGATAATAAAGAATTTCAACTGCCTGGGATTGATAACCTTCTGGAAAAAATACTTCATAATGGTCTGACTCATAACTCTGCCATTCCCAAATATCTATGGCCTGGGCAGAACCAGCCGCAAATCCAAACACAATCGATATAATTATAATTATTATTAGTTTTGTTCTTAATTGATTCAGCAACCCTACTGCTCCTCTCCTTTATCCCTACCTCTATGAGACAGGCAATATTATTACTTAATTATCAGATAAAAATTAACTTTTATCA
>SLSL01000007.1 GCA_007130465.1 Halanaerobiaceae bacterium
ATTATATTACTTCTAGATATAATCGCTAATTCCTTCAAAGTAAATAAAGAATACCGATAATAAAATTATACCCGAGATATCAATAGCTGTCAAATATCAACTCTTTCAAAAAATAAACGCCCAGGTTTATCTAAAATCTCTTTTATCTCTACTGGATATTTAAATTCTCTATTTCTTGTATACATATTTGGTATTTTATCACCGAATGGTTCCAACCATTCGACAATAGCATAATCATAATCGCCATTTAATATGCGATCATAATAATCAGGCCAGCTTAATCCTTTAATTTCAAAGTTTTTCTTATATTCTTCTCTATCAATCAATTTCTCAATTAAGTTTTTATGATGTTTATTATTATGATAATAAATTACAGAATTAGAATTGATTTTATCTTCTCTTAAATTTTTTATAAAATAAATAAGACTTTCAGCTGATACTTCATCTTTTCTATAATTATTAGCTATTATTTTATAATCAGTAATAAATTCAATATCTAAAGGAAATAGAGCTTTGCTTACAGTAGAATTAATTAATGGTCCAGCAAATTGATTAATTCTAGATGGAGGGAAAAACAGCTTTATTGAGCTTTTTTCCTGATACCATGATTTATCTGGATCTGATTCAACTAAAGTTAAATGTTCATTGGAACGCCATTTAACTACTCTCCAATCAGAAGAAGTGGCAGAATTATTATCATATAAAGGTGAAGATTTAGGTTTCCTCTGATAAAACAATGGCCAGTTTTCAGGGCTACCGTCCCAGTCCCCCTGCTCAACCAGGATATCCTTATTTAAAATTGCAGACCATGGTACTCTATTCGATAATAATAATTTAAAATCTATATTATCTTCTGATAAGATTATTAGATTATCATTTTCAATATATATTCTATTATTTATTGCATTATATACTCTTCTGGCGGCCTGAAAACTCAAGTATTCTAAACTACTATAGCCAGAGACTTTTTCAGTGAAGGAAGCTAAATCAGGTAAGCCAAAAATTGACTTCCAGAAATATGCAGAGCCACTACTATCACTATCTATCATCATTAATCTTAATATGCTATACCTTACATCTTCTGGAGTAAGATAACTACCATCAGCAAATAATTTATCTGTATTTATAGGAATTATATTTTTATATAATTCATTATCATTGTAATCACTCTTAACAGTAATACCATCCAATGCTAAATCAGGTATATATTCTCCTGTTTTAGAGTTATATTTATATAGTGAATCATAGAGATTATTAATAATTTCTGTTCTTCCCTGTTCCCAGGTAAGATGGGGATCCAGGCTTTCTTCAGGAATTGGGAATATATAGACATCATGACCTGGTTCAATTTCTCTGGAAATAGCAGTTCCAGTTATTAAAAATACCATCAAAAAAACTAGTATAATAATATTTTTTAAATTAAGTGATTTTAAGATCATTTTAATCATCTACCAGCATTGAGTTTATGAGTAATTCAGCACTTGCAATATTAGTAGCTAATGGTACATTATGAACATCACAAACTCTTAAAAGAGCTGAAACATCAGGTTCATGTGGCTGAGCAGTTAATGGATCTCGTAAAAATATTACTGCATCTATTAATTCTTTAGCAATTTCAGATCCAATCATCTGATCTCCGCCAAGGGGGCCTGAATTAACCCTTTCAACTTCAAGGCCAGTTTCATCTATTAACCTTTTTCCTGTTGTGCCAGTAGCAATCAATCTACATTTTGATAACTCTTCTCTATATTTTTTAGTTAAAACAATAAGATTAGATTTTTTCTTATCATGGGCAATTAGAGCTACTCTATGATTCATATTTATCCCCCTTCTGCCATTTTTCCCAGGCAAGTTTTAATTTTCTTTCAAGGTCTTCAATAGAATTTTCATTTTCAATCGCCAAATCTGCCTTCTCTATTTTCTTTTCTAAAGACATCTGAGCATTTATTCTTGCTATTGCTGCTTCTCTAGTTACACCATCTCTATCTTTAAGTCTATTTATTTGAGTTTCTCTATTACAATAAATAACCCAAACCTGGTCTACCAGATTATCTATTCCAACTTCAAATAATAACGGGGCAACTAGAACAGTATTATTATCTGCATTTTCTTTAAGCCTGGTTTTAATTTTATTTAATATTATAGGATGAGTTATTTTTTCCAGCTTTTGTCTTAACTCTGAATTATTAAAGACTATTTCACCTAATTTTTTTCTGTTTATACTGCCGTCATCATCTAAAATATTATTACCAAAAAACTGAACTATATCGCTATAAGCTGGTCCATCAGGTTCCATTATTTTGTGAGCAATTTTATCTGCATCTATTATTTTAGCGCCTATACTTTTTAAGAAATTAGCTGCAGTAGTTTTTCCTGATGCTATTCCTCCTGTTAAACCTAAGGCCATAATAATTACCTCCTTACTGCTGACAGTTAGGACAAAAATGTGATGAACGACCAGCGACTTTATTTTTTTCAATCTGGCAATCACAGTGATGACAATTATCACCTGAGCGATTATATACCATTAACTCCTTCTGAAAACTACCCTCTTCCCCCAGGGCATTAACATAATCACTAAATGTAGTACCATTATATTTAATGCCAGCAGCAATCACATTATTTATTTCATGGTGCAGCTTTTCAATCTCTTCATCAATCAATTTATCAACCGGGCGATCAGGCTTTATTCCAGACCTAAAGAGGGCTTCATCACAATAGATATTACCTATACCTGCAATAAGCTGCTGGTTAAGTAAGATATTCTTTATTGAAGTAGACCTGCCTTCAATTATTTCTTTTAACTTAGCAGGGGTAAACTCTTCTGTTAAAGGTTCAGGACCTAATTTTGCAAAGCCACCAGCCTGTTCTGGTTTTTCAGGGTCTATTAAATACATTCTACCAAATTTACGGACATTATTAAATCTAAGATCAGTTTTATTATCTAATTGGAAAATTATGTGGGTATGCTTTGCTATTTCTTCTAACCGATCTTTTATCAATAGTTGGCCGGTCATTCTTAAATGGATTATCAACCACTTGCCATTTGAAATTTCAATAATAATATATTTTCCTCTTCTACCCAATGAAACTATATTTTCTCCTTCTAAGTTATCCTTGAAAATTTTAGAACTATCAGGATAACCAACAATCCTTCCATCTCTTACAAAAACATTTATAATTTTTCGATTACAAAGAGGGATTTTGAGTCCCTGGACAATAGTTTCAACTTCCGGTAATTCAGGCATTATCATCAACCTCGTATTCTTCTTTTTCTTTCCAGTTCTTGCCTACTTCTAAGTCTGCTATTAATGGCACTCCTAAATCATAGGCCGCTTCCATTTCTTCTTTTACCAGCTGAGCTACTTCTTTTAATTCTGATTCAGGTAACTCAATTACTAGTTCATCATGGACCTGAAGTAATAAATTGGCCTGATAATTATTTGATTTAAGAGCCTGATATACTCTATTCATAGCCAGTTTCATTATATCTGCAGCAGTACCCTGAATTGGGGTGTTTATAGCTGTCCTTTCAGCAAAGGACCTACGGTGGTAATTAGAGCTATTAATTTCTGGAATATATCTTATTCTATTTAAAAGTGTCCTGACATAGCCCTTATCTTTTACTTCTTTGACTATATCATCCATATACTTTTTGACTCCAGAAAATCTATTAAAATATCTATTTATATATTCTTCAGCTTCTTTTCTGGAAATATCAAGGTCATCAGCAAGTCGATAAGCACTCATGCCATAAGCAATACCAAAATTAATAACTTTGGCTTTTCTTCTCATATTTCCTGTGACTGAGTCTCTTTCAACTTCGAAAATTTTGCTTGCTGTTTCTGTATGGATATCTCCTGATTCTTTATAAGTCTTTAATAGATTCTCATCCTGGCTAATCTCTGCAAGAACCCGAAGTTCTATCTGGGAATAATCAGCGGCCAATAGTAACCAATCCTTTTTGCCTGGCACAAAAGCCTTTCTGATTTCACGACCCTCTTCACTTCTAATAGGAATATTCTGAAGATTAGGATTTGCACTGCTTAATCTTCCTGTTGATGTAACCATCTGATTAAAACTTGTATGAATCCTTTCAGTATCTGGATTAACCAGTGGTGGCAAAGCATCTAAATAGGTAGATTTCAGCTTTGACCAGTGTCTATATTCTGTGATTAGTGGAACTATAGGATGTTTATCTTCAAGTTTCTCAAGAACTGACATACTAGTGGAATAACCTGTTTTAGTCCTTTTAATGACAGGTAAACCCAGCTTTTCAAATAATATCTCTCCTACCTGTTTGGGAGAATTTAAATTAAACTCCTCACCAGCAAGCTCATGAGCTTTATTGACTATATTATTTATAGTTTCATTCCATTTATCTGATAAGCTATAAAGATAATCGCAATCAAGTTTGATTCCGTTATACTCCATTTCAGCTAATGGTTGTAAGAGAGGTAACTCAATTTCATTATATAATTCAAGTAAATCATCTTCTTTAAGTGACTTTAAAAGATTGGATTTTAAAGTATCTAAATTAATTAAAGATAGTGCTATTAATTCTTTCTCAGATAAATTATCTGAGATTTCTACTCCTAATTCATCTGTTATAGTTTCTGCTAATTCTGGCTCTTTACCTGACGGCTTTAACAAATATTTAGCAAGGAGAAGATCAAAATCAATATTTGCTAAATTGTATCCATGCTTTCTTAGAAAAATAAGTGCTTCCTTTCCATGAATTAAATTAAATTTGATCTTATTATCGGTAAAAAGATCTGCTAGCCGATTTATATCATCAATAATATATACATTCTCAGAATCAATTGTTGCGATAATTTCAGCATTACTCTGCATCGGTTTATCATAATCATCTAAATAAGCAGCTAAATTAATTATCTCTTTTTCTCTGGCTTTTTCTATAAAATTTGATATTCCTGACTGATTAGAGAGATTTTTGATTTCAAAATTATCTTTATTTAAAATTTGACGATCTGAAGAAAATCTATTTAAAAGAGAATTGAATTCGAATTCAGATAAAAATTCATAGACCTCTCCTTCATCATAACCTCCCCAGCGGCATTTATCTTCATTAAAATCTATCGGGGCATCTGTATCAATTTCTCCTAAGCTTTTGCTCATAACTGCCTGTTCAGTATACTTTCTTAGATTTTCTTTCCGCTTTTTACCTGAAACTTTTTCTATATTATTTAAAATAGTTTCCATATCATTAAACTCTTTAAGCAACTTAGTAGCAGTCTTTTCGCCTATACCTGGAACTCCTGGAATATTATCTGAACTATCTCCCATTAGACCTTTCATATCGACTAATTGCTCTGGCTCTAACTCATAGTCTTCTCTGATTTTTTCAAGATCATAGACTACAAGATCGCTCATGCCTTTTCTTGTATACATTACTTTTATATTTTCATCTACTAATTGCAGAGCATCTCTATCACCGGTGACAATAAGAACATCATAACCGTTATCTGAGGCCTGTTTTGCAAGGGTCCCTATTAAATCATCTGCCTCATAACTTTCCTTCTCAAATATAGGTACATTTAGAACTTTTAAAAAATCTCTAACTATATTAAATTGGGGTTTGAGTTCATCAGGCATCTTTTTCCGGCCTGCTTTATATTCTTCATATTCATCATGTCTAAATGTCGGCCCTTCAAGATCAAAGGCAACAGATAAAAGATCTGGAGATTCATTATCCATTAATGAAAAAAACATCCTGGCAAATCCAAAAGCTGCATTTGTATAATCTCCATCTGAATTTGTTAATAAAGGCAATGCATAAAATGCCCTATGAACTAAACTATGGCCATCTAAAAGAAATAATCTTTCAGTCAATAAAATCAGCTCCTTAAGTTTCTATAAGATATATTTCAGTATTGATTAAAGAATACCTTCATAGATTAAAAATTACTTGAATTAATTATATTAAATTTTGCCATATTTGGATTCTAAAACAGTTACAATCGCTGGTATAAGTAATAACTGGCCAATAACACCAGGCAGACTGGAGGCGATTCCACCGAAAATATAAACAACTGGGTTGGTAAATTCTATAAGCAGGGCAAATAAAATAAAGTATACTATTCTACCTACAAGCATTGATATAACTAAACTAATAAATAGATTCATTTTTTTATAAAGTATTCCAGCTACTAAGCCGAAAACTGCCAGTTCAAAAACCATAAAAGCCATTGTTGGCATCTGAGGAATTCCTGAGATCATTGAATTTAAAACCGGCAAGACTGCTCCAACAACAGCACCATATAAAGGTCCTACCAAAAAGCCTCCTAATAAAGGCGGAAAATGCATCGGCAAAAATATTCGTCCTGATATGCCAAAAATATGAAAAAAATACGGGATTATAATTCCTAGAGCAATCAATAAGCCACTTCTAGTTAATTTTTTTGTATTCATAATATTTCCTCCTAATTTTTTTAATGAACTTTATAAAATTTACTCTGGTCGCTAAACCAATGAAAAACAATATCTCCATCTATTAAGACAATGTACTCATCATAGGAACAGATTAAAATTGAATTGCCCTGGCTGACATTTTAAAAAAGAATTTCCAAAGATGGGTTTCATGCATTTGAATAATCTCCTTAAAAGTAGACAGAAACTATTATTAATAATATCAGAAATAAAGCAATAAAAAAAGTTTTCTTTTTTATAATGTCAGATTTCTTGTGTAATTTAGTGGTAATAATATAATCATTTTCATTATACCAGAATATTATTTATTTGCCTATAACATAAAGCCATGATAAAATTTATAATAATGAGGTGATATCAAGTGAGTTCTATAATTTTAAAAAGCAATTATAATTTAAAAATAAAAGTAAATGAAAAAGTTTATAAAGAGTTTATTAATTTAAAAAATTATAATCAAGATTTAATCGGTTTTGATAATAACAAGAATATAATAATTAAAAATAAATTCATCAA